>NZ_JACFYV010000078.1:0-27275 GCF_016759955.1 Burkholderia sp. KCJ3K979 | reverse complement strand
CGTCGCCGAGGCGGCGTCAGAAGCGGTCGGCGAGCCCCATCGCCGGGTCGCTGACCGAGTGGCGGCCGGTTTCCACGCGGCCGGCCACGCGGCGCGAGAAGCTCGCGTCGCTGTCGGCGGTGACGATGAAGTCGTACCAATGGCCGGTCGAGTCGAGCTTCCAGTGCAGTTCGGACTGGTCGCCGGCGCGCACCGTGACGGTCCATGTGGTGCCGTTGCCGTTTTCGTTGCCGTGGCCATGACCGTGGTCGTCGTTCCCGCCCCGCCCGGACAGCGGCCCGTAGACCTGGTTCGACTTCACCGTGAAGCGCACCGTGCCAGCGCCGTCGTTGCGCAGCCGCAGGTGGAGGTTGCCGCTCGCGCCCGCATAGCCGACGCGCACTTCCGGATGCGGCGCGCGCGCTCCGCCCACGCGGCTCAGGTCGCCGGTGAAGCGGCGGTGAAAGCCGTTCGGGCCGAGCACCCACAGGTCATATTTACCGCCATCGTCGGCACGCGCGGCCCAGTCGCCGTGCAGCCGCTTGCCGGGCTCGACGACGTAGCGCCGCGGCAGCCGGTCGAGGTGCAGCTTGTCGTAGACGTGAAACACGGCGGCGGCGCGGCCGGTGTTCGCGAACTTCAGCGTGACGGTGCCGGTGCCGGCATCGGTGCGCGCGCTCGCGTGCAGTTCGTACGGCAGCGCGCGCGACGGACGTACGCCGGTCGCCTGTGCGGGCGGCGCGGGCGTGGCGGGCGGCACGATCTTCGGCGCGGTTTGCTGCGCGGCGCTCAGCGCGTCGACCTGGCTTTTCGTCGTGCGGCCCGCGAGCGTCGGCAGCGGCTCGTTGTTCGGCGTGCGGAAATTGAATGCGCTCGTCAGGTCGCCGCACACCGCGCGGCGGTACGCGCTGATCTGCGGCTCCGCGACGCCGAAGCGCTTCTCCAGGAAACGCAGCGTCGACGTATGGTCGAACACCTGCGAGTTGACCCAGCCGCCGCGGCTCCACGGCGACACGATCCACATCGGCACGCGCGGGCCCGGGCCGTACGGACGGCCATCGACGGCCGGCTGGCTCGACGTGGCCGGCGCGAAGTCGTGGTACTCGGCCGCGACGTCGGCGGCCGACAGCGTATGGCCGCCCGCGAGCGTGCCGTCGGCATTGCGCGACGGCACGGCCGGCGACGGCATGTGATCGAAGAAGCCGTCGTTCTCGTCGTAGTTCACCAGCAGCACGGTCTTGCTCCAGACCTCCGGGTTCGCCGTCAGCGCGTCGAGCACGGCCTGCACGTACCAGCCGCCCTGCGCAGGGCTCGACGGCCCCGGGTGTTCGCTGTACGCGGACGGCGGGATGATCCACGACACTTCCGGCAGCTTGCCGTCGCGGATGTCGTCGCGGAACGTTTCGAGAAAGCCGTACGGCATCGTGTTGCCGAAGCCCTTCGCGAGCGGGCTCAGCGGATCGTCGATCGCCGGGTCGTAGAACGCGCCAGCGGCCGTCACCGGCTGCGTGATGTCGGTCGACGCGACGTACGCGGGCCGGCGCGCGGCCGGCATCTGCTCGATCGCCGCGCGCCAGTGGCGGAAGCTCATCATCTCGTTGCAGCCGAAGTTGTCGATCAGGCTCTGGTAGACCTTCCAGTTCACGCCGGCCTGTTGCAGCCGGTCGGCATAGGTCGTCCAGGTCCAGCCCTGGCTCGACGGGCCGATGTCGTTGCCGCCGTTGAACTGGTTGTTCAGCGCGGCGATCTTCACGCGGCTGCCATCGGCCGGGCTGATGCCGTTCGGGCCGTTGGTGCCGCTCCAGTAGAACAGGCGGTTCGCGATCGTGCCCGTGTGCATCCCGCAGTGGTAGTGGTCGCACAGCGTGAACGCATCGGCGAGCGCGCGCTGGAACGGCACTTCGGCCGCGTCGTAATAGCCCATCGACAGCGGCGTCTTCGCGTCGGGCCAGCGGTTCATCCGGCCGTGGTCCCACGCGGCCTGCGCGTCGGCCCACGTGTGCGGCGTGCCGCCCGCGCGCTGCGCGTTGCCCTGGCGCGCGTCGAGGTGATACGGCGTCACGGTCGCGGCGGGCGTCGCCTTCGTGTACGCCTGGTAGAACACGTCGCGGCCGTTCGGCGACGGCACCGCGAAGCGGTCGCCATAGCCGCGCACGCCCTTGAACGTGCCGAAGTAGCTGTCGAACGCGCGGTTCTCCATCATCAGCAGCACGACGTGCTTGACGTCCTGGATGGTCCCCGTTTCGTGGAAGGCGGGAATCGCGAGCGCGCGGCGAATGCTCGGCGGAAACGCGGAAAGCGCGGCGGCGGCGAGGCCGGAACCGGCGGTCTGCTGAAGGAATTTGCGGCGTGACGTCATGGCGTTCGTGTCCTGTGAGGGGTGGGAGCGGTCGTGCGTTCGTCTGGTGGTGCCCGGGCGTCGTCCGGCCCCGGGGCGATCGCCGATGCGTGCGCGCTCGGGGCGGCGGCCGCGTGTCGCAGCCGGGCACGCATTGCGCCCGACACGCGACACGCGACGCCCGACGTCGCGCGGATGCCGCGGCTTCGTCGTCGCGATCCTGCGCGCCGCGCGCTCGTGATGCGCGGCGGCAGGTGCCGGCACACATACCAACCCGGCGTATGCGGGACTGCGGCGGCGCCCAGTCTAGGGCGTCGACATGACGTCGACGTGATGAAGAAATGACATCGCATGTCGCGCACGTGACGTTGCGTGCGCAACGATTCGTTCAGGTGCGATACGCGGTTGAAAACGGTAAGAAATTACCGATTTCCGTGGGCGTGACCGGTCAGAATTTTCCGGATTTTCGTGGATGGCGCGCGCGTTTCGTTGCGGATGCAACCTGACTGGCGACCGCGTGACACCTGTGTTTCAAAGGCGTGAAATCGGCTAAGCTCGATGCGTTGCTGCGCGCCTGCGCAGCCCGCGCCTTCGGCGTGACTTTTCGGAACCGGCCCACCCATGACCGATATCAGAATCCGGCACAGCGAGACGCACGACGTCGACGCGATCCGGCAGATCGCCGCGCATCCCGCGGTGTACATGAATACGTTGCAACAGCCGTTTCCGTCGCTCGAAAAATGGCAGAAGCGGCTCGACAGCGTGCGCGAGCACGGCATGAGCCTCGTCGCCGAAATCGACGGCACGGTGGTCGGCCATCTCGGCCTGCATCCCGAACCGAATCCGCGCCGGCGCCACGCGGCGGCGCTCGGCATGATGGTCGACGCGGCCCGTCACGGGCGCGGCATCGGCGGCCGGCTGCTCGCGGCCGCGATCGATCTCGCGGAGAACTGGCTGAACATCACGCGTCTCGAGCTGATCGTGTTCACCGACAACCGCGCGGCGATCGCGCTCTACGAGAAAAACGGTTTCCGCATCGAAGGCGAATCGCCGGATTACGCGTTGCGCGACGGCGTGCATGCGTCCGTGTATCACATGGCCCGGATCAAGGCGCGGCAATGAAGGCCTGGCCGTCGCGGACGTGACGGCACACGCCGCACGTGCTGCCGCCCGTCATATCCAATCGAGAATTCGTTCGTTTTCCTTCGGCTGTACCCGTCGTATCGTCGAACGATTTGCCGGTCGCTGCGGCCGGCTTCGCTTTTCCGTATCGATGCATGCGCGGCGCTGCCTGTCGGCCGGCCTCATCGTCATCGCTTCACGGCCCCCGTTGCGTGCGCGGCATCGCCCTGAAACCGTCTTTTTCAACGGAACCCGCTTCGATGAAAACCGTTCTCCGCAATCTCACCGCCGCCTGCCTGTTCGTTGCCGCCGGTGCGGCGCTCGCCGCCGCCACGCCCGCGCGCGCCCCGGTGGCGAGCGCATCGCCAGACGGTGCGCATCTGCCGCCCGGCATCGCGTGGCAACACGGCGACGTCGATGCCGCGTTCGCGCTCGCGAAGCGCGAGGGCAAGCCGCTGCTGCTGTATTGGGGCGCGGTATGGTGCCCGTCGTGCAACCAGGTGAAGTCGACGATCTTCAGCCAGCAGGCATTCAAGACACGCTCGTCGTTCTTCGTGCCCGTGTATCTCGACGGCGATACCGAAAGCGCGCAGAAGCTCGGCGAGCGTTTCAAGGTGCACGGCTATCCGACGATGATCCTGTTCCGCCCCGACGGCACCGAAGTGACGCGGCTGCCGGGCGAAGCCGATCTCGACCGCTACATGCAGGCGCTGTCGCTCGGGATGACGGCCGCGCATCCGGTGCGGCAGACGCTCGCGACGGCGCTGAAGAACGGCGCGTCGCTGACGCCGGACGAATGGCGCCTGCTGGCCGACTATTCATGGGATACCGACGGCGCGCTGCCGGTGCCGGCCGATCGTGTCGCGCAGACGCTGCAGTCGCTCGCGCAACGCGCGCGGGCGGCCGGTGCGAAAGCCGAATCGGCACGCTTCGCGCTGAAGTCGGCGGTGGTCGCCGCGTCGGACGACCCGACGCAGGCCGGCGCGCTCGACAAGGCCGCGCTCGCCGATTCGCTGCGCATGGTGCTGCACGATGCCGCGCTGTCGCGGGCCGATTCGGACGTGCTGGTCGCCGCGCCCGCGCGCGTGGTCGCGTATCTCGGCGGCGACGACGCGCAGCGCACGAAATTGCGCGGCGCGTATGACACGGCGCTGGCGCGCCTGTCGACCGACACCACGCTGTCGTCGATCGACCGGCTGATGGCGCTGCACGGCCGCGTGCTGCTCGCGCGCGGCGACGCACGCAAGGGCGCACCACTCGCCGCACCGGCGCTCGCCGATACCGCGCGCAAGCAGATTGCCGCATCGGTGCAGGGCGCGGCGAATGCATACGAGCGGCAGGCGCTCGTCAGCGAAGGCGCGGACACGCTGACCGACGCGGGGCTGTACGACGAATCGGATGCGTTGCTGAAGGCCGAGCTGCCGCGTTCGTCCACGCCGTACTACTTCATGTCGGGGCTGGCCGCGAACGCGAAGGCGCGCGGCGACAAGACGGCCGCGCTCGACTGGTATCGCAAGGCGTACGACGCAGCGAGCGGCCCGGCGACGAAGCTGCGCTGGGGCGCGACCTACTTCGCGAATGCGGTTGAACTGGCGCCGGACGATTCGGCGCGCATCGAAGGGATTGCCGCCAGTGTGCTCGCGCAGGCCGACAAGACCCGGGACGCGTTCTACGGCGCGAACCTGCGCGCGCTGACCAAGGTCGTCACGCAGCTGAACCGCTGGCGCGGCAGCGGCGCGCACGACGCGTCCGTCAGGTCGGTCGTCAAGCAGTTCGACGGCGTGTGCGGGAAACTGCCGGCCGGCGATCCGCAGGCGGCGGCATGCACGAAGCTGATCCAGCCCGTGAAGGCGTAACGACGCGCGGAAGGATCATCGGGCGGGCTGGACGACGAATTACCGGCCCGATTCCGACGATGCGCCGCGATCGCTGCCGTATCCGGCGTCGTGCTCGCGGGCGATCTTCGCTTCGGCGGATACGATGCTGGCCGGATAGAACCAGTCGCTCGACTGGAAGCCGGCCTGCTTGAGCGCCTTGACTTCGGCGTGGACCTGCGCGCGCGTGAGCGGCTGGTTCGACTGGGCTTGCGCGGCGAACGGGGCCGAGACGGCCAGGGCGATGGCAACGGCTTGGATCAGGCGCTTCATGGTCGGGACCTCCACGATTCCGGTGAATCGCAGCGCTTCGTTCGTCGAAGCGCCGTGCGACGTTCAAACCAGTGTAGGCCGGGGCGGCCGCGCGAAAAATGCGATCGCGCCCAACGCAGTGTTCTGCTGCCGGTAACAATGGGCGAGTAAGGGCGCAGGCTATGCAATGACCGGGGCGACCGCCGGGCGCGTACAAGCGCTGCGGCGGGGATTTGGCCTGATTCGACGGGCAGCGAAATGAAATCGGACCGGATGCGCATTCCGGAATCCGTTCCAGTGCGCATGCGGTCCGATCTTGAAGGGCGAGGGCAGGCGGCGAATGAAGCGCCGCCTGGGATGCCGACGCTTACACGAGCCCCGTCGCGTAGTACACGGCGATCACGAAGAACACTGCGAGCGTCTTGATGATGGTGACCGCGAAGATGTCGCGATACGACTCGCGGTGCGTGAGGCCCGTGACCGCGAGCAGTGTGATGACCGCGCCGTTGTGCGGCAGCGTGTCCATGCCGCCGCTCGCCATCGCGACGACCCGGTGCAGCACGTCCATCGGAATGTTGGCCGCCTGCGCGCCCTTGATGAACAGGTCCGACATCGCGGCGAGCGCGATACTCATGCCGCCGGACGCCGAGCCCGTGATGCCTGCGAGCGAGCTGACCGACACGGCCGCGTTGACGAGCGGGTTCGGGATGCTCTTCAACGCGTCGCTGACGACGAGGAAGCCCGGCAGCGCGGCGATCACGCCGCCGAAGCCGTATTCCGACGCGGTGTTCATCGCGGCGAGCAGAGCACCGGCGACGGCGGCCTTCGAGCCGGCGGCGAAGCGGTCGCTGACGCGCTTGAAGGCGGTCAGCACGACCAGCACGATACCGAGCAGCAGCGCGGCCTCGACCGACCAGATCGCGACGACCGTCTTGATCGACGTCGTGACCGGCGCGTGCACGCCCGGCAGTACTTCCGGCGCGACCGTGTACGACGCGGCGCCGTACCACTGCGGGATCAGCTTCGTGAACGCGAAGTTCGACACGCCGACGAGGATCAGCGGCAGGATCGCCAGCGCGGGATGCGGCAGCGCCTTCGCCTCGACGCGCTCCGGCTCGTTGACGAGCGACGTGCCGTAGCCTTCGCCCTTCGCCATCGCGGAACGGCGGCGCCATTCGAGATATGTGAGGCCGACGACGATGATGAACAGCGAGCCGATCGTGCCGAGCGCGGGCGCGGCCCAGGCGGTCGTCTTGAAGAACGTGGTCGGGATGATGTTCTGGATCTGCGGCGTGCCGGGCAGCGAATCCATCGTGAACGAGAACGCGCCGAGTGCGATCGCGCCGGGCATCAGCCGTTTCGGAATATTGCTCTGGCGATAGAGTTCGGCCGCGAACGGATAGACCGCGAACACCACGACGAACAGCGAGACGCCGCCATAGGTGAGCAGCGCGCACACCGCGACGATCACCGCATTCGCGCGTGAGCGGCCGATGTAGCGGATCGCCGCATGGACGATCGACTCGGAGAACCCGGACAGTTCGATCACCTTGCCGAACACGGCGCCCAGCATGAAGACCGGGAAATACAGTTTGACGAAGCCGACCATCTTTTCCATGAAGATGCCGGAGAAGACCGGTGCGACGGCGGCGGGTTCGGTCAGGAGCACCGCGCCGAGCGCGGCGATCGGCGCGAACAGGATCACGCTGTAGCCGCGATACGCGGCGAACATCAGGAACGCCAGCGCGGCGAGGACGATCACGAAAGACAAGGGAGTCTCCTAAAAGCTTGGAATGGCTTTGGTTGTTGTTCGATCGCGCGATGCGCCGCGGACCAGTTCGGGTTCGTGCAGGTTTCGTGCCATCGGCCGGATTGCGCCGCCGGACATGGGTCCGCCAGCGGCCGGCGGGCCCGCGCCGGTGCAGGTCTGACGATTCTACATAAAACGTCTCCAGCCGGAGACGTTTTGGCCGTTCGGTCGGCCCCCGAAATCGGGCAGGGCTTTCCCCGACAATGGATTGCGACGTGTCTCCAGAGTGAGATAATCCGTCTCGTTCCGGAGACATCCGGCCGACAATATACGGAGACGAAGACACGATGATGAACGACTGGGCGCGCCTGCCCGTCAACTACGGCGACGTGCTGCGGCGCGCCGCCGAGTCGCTGTTCCGGACCTTCGAGGATTCGAGTGCGGGCACGGTGGTCGTCGATCGCGACGCGCGCGTCGTGTGGATGAATGAGCGTTACGCGGCACGCTTCGGTTTCGCCGATCCGCAGCAGGCCGTCGGCCTCGACTGCGAGGCCGTGATCCCGAACAGCCTGATGCGGGAAGTCGTGTCGACCGGGCAGCCGATCCTGCTCGACATCATGGAGACGGGCCGCGAGCCGCTCGTCGTCACGCGCCTGCCGTTGAAGAACGAGGCCGGCGAGACGGTCGGCGCGATCGGCTTCGCGCTGTTCGACCAGTTGAAGACCCTCACGCCGATTTTTTCCCGCTACGCGCAGCTTCAGCAGCAGCTGATCGCGACGCAGCGCTCGCTCGCGCAGGCACGCCGCGCGAAATACACGTTCGCGAGCTTCGTCGGCACGAGTGCTGCGAGCCTCGAGACCAAGCGCCAGGCGCGCCGCGCGGCGCAAGTCGATTCGCCGGTGCTGCTGCTCGGCGAGACGGGCACCGGCAAGGAGTTGCTCGCCCACGCGATTCACGCGGCGTCGGCGCGTGCGCTCCAGCCGCTCGTGACCGTCAACGTCGCCGCGATTCCCGATACGCTGCTCGAAACCGAATTCTTCGGCGCGGCGCCCGGCGCGTACACCGGCGCCGATCGCAAGGGGCGCGTCGGCAAGTTCGAGCTGGCCGATCGCGGCACGCTGTTTCTCGACGAGATCGGCGACATGCCGCTGCCGTTGCAGGGCAAGCTGCTGCGTGTGCTGCAGGACAAGGAGTTCGAGCCGGTCGGTTCAAACCGGATCGTGCGCGCGGACGTGCGCATCATCGCCGCCACGTCGGCCGACCTGCCGGCGCTGGTGGCGGCTGGGCGTTTTCGCGCGGATCTCTATTACCGGCTGAACGTGCTGACAATCCATGCGCCGCCGCTGCGCGAGCGCGCCTCCGACATCGCGGCGCTCGTCTACGCGACGCTCGAGGAGCTGGCCGCCCAGCATGGGCGCGCCGCGCACTGCGAACTGACCGACGATGCGCTGCGGATGCTGTGCGCGTATCCGTGGCCCGGTAACGTGCGCGAGTTGCGCAATACGCTCGAGCGCGCGCTGATGCTGTCGGATCGCTCGGTGATCGATGCGCGCGCGCTCGCGCCGTTTCTCGGGCCGGTGCGCATTTCGCCGGACGGCGCGGCGCCGGCGCAGCGGGTTGGCGCGGTGCCGGCCGAGCAGCGCGCGGGCGATGCCCCGACGGCATCCGCTGCGCCGGCTGCGTCGTATGCCGATGCACTGGCGGCGTGGGAGCGCCAGTTCCTGACCGATGCGCTCGCGGCCTGTGACGGAAAGGTCGTCGAAGCGGCTGCGCGGATCGGCATCGGCCGCGCGACGCTGTACAAGAAACTGGCGGCGCTCGGTATCGACCGGTAGGCCGATCGGCGAGGCCGGCGCTTCCCGATGTAACGCATCGAACAGGAGATCACGGTGAAGCGAATCGGCATCGCAGGATGGCTGACCATGGTGCTGGCGAGCGCCGCACTCGCGCAGGCCGGCAACATCGAAGGACTCGACGCGCCCGATGCGCCGGACGCGCGGCGCAACTGGTACAACGATCCGTTCGTCGCGCTGTCGCAGGACGTGGCCGAATGCCCGTTGCCGCTCGGCCCGTGGATGACGCGCGCCGAGATGACGGACGATGCGCACTACCGCGCCGAACGCGGCACGACCTGCTGGCTCGCGCATCGCTGCACGAAGCCGAACTCCTATATGTATGACGCGTCGATCGCCGATGCGGCGAAGGCACACTTCGCGGGCTCCGATCATCTGCGCGGCACGAGCCTGTGGATCACCGTGCAGCGACGTTTCATCTACGTCGAGGGATGCGCGGATACGACGCTCGATCGCCAGGCGCTGCAACGCGAATTCGAGGCGCTTCCGGACGTGGAGCAGGTTTTCGTTCGCATCACCGACGATCCGCGCAAGCGCTTGCCGTACAAGGCGCGCGGGCAACCCGACCGCACGCCGGACTGACGGTCGAAGGGCCGCCCATGGCATACTCGCCACATTCAAAAAAAGGTTGACGGGAACCACAATGAAACACATGCTTGCGTCGGTTTGTCGGTGGCCTCGGGCGGCCGTGATGTTGGCTCTGGTTGCAGGGCTCGGCGGGTGCGGCGGCGGTGCTCCGCTGTTTACTTCGGACGGGCGCCCGACCACCCAGGTGCAATGCACCGGCAACGACTGGAGCAATTGCACGGACAATGCCCGGGCCATGTGCAACGGCGATTTCGACGTGATCCAGCAATCGACGGATGACGCCGTGCGAAATCTTCTCTTCGCATGCAAGAAGAAGAGCGGTTATTGATCCCGACCTGACCGGTTGAGGAGACCACGATCGGGCGAAGCGCTTTTCTGTTTGCTTTGAGTCACTTGTTTTTCACGAATAACACTCACGGAGTCCCATCCATATGGCGACCTACAGGCAACTGAGCGCGCAGCTCGAACGGCTTCAGCAAAAGATCGACAAGGAACGCGAAAAGGCGATTGCCGACGCGATTGCGCATATCCGCGCGAAAATCGACGAATACGACATTACGCCGGAAGAGCTCGGTTTTCGCCCCGCGGGATCGAGTACCGCTGCTGCCACCGCGAAGCCGAAGCGCACCTTGCCGCCGAAGTACCTGAACCCGAAGACGGGCGAAACGTGGAGTGGCCGCGGGCGCGCGCCGGCATGGCTCGGCAAGAATCGCGGACGTTTCCTGATCAAGGACTGACTCCCGAAAATCCTCACCTTTCGTGTACCGACTGACGGTGCGAACGGCCTTCCGGCCTTCGCACCGTTTTGTTTTGGTGTGGCCGCCATGCGATTTTCCCCGCCGAATTGAAGTGCAATGTCGCGCAATTAACGGCTCCTGTTTTGCGAATTCGCTGCGATCCGGCCGCATATTGCGGGGAATTTCCGTAAACAAGCGTGTAATGACGTAACGCCCACGCATTGGCATTCGCGATTTTCGCGGTGCATGCATGATGCCGATTTTCATCACCTTTCGCGTGTTGGCGCGGTGTGTCGTGCGATTCCCGAAGATACTCACCATGGCTCCTGTAAATCCTCACCTTTGAGAAAGCGGCAGCAGCGTCGTGCCGCATTGCGTGCATCGTGCATGCGGCGTCGTGATGCCGGGCTGCGTGTGTTGCAGTCCATGGTGCGAGCGTTGACGTCCGTCGAATAGTCGGCCGATCGGCATATAGGCAGTCGCAGGCGCTTCGCCTATGCTTGGGGTTCGCGTCGATCGGCGCGCGGCCCGCCGGCCGCATGCCGATCGTGTCGTCTTTCGTCACCGCAGGGAGCCGATGTGACCGTTCGCCATCTCGATGCGTTGTTCCAGCCCAAGTCCGTTGCGGTCGTCGGCGCGTCGTCGCGCGCGGGCAGTATCGGTGCGATGGTGTGGTCGCGTGTGCTCGACGGCGCGTTCCAGGGGCCCGTGTGGCCCGTGAATCCGAAATATCGCGAGCTGGACGGGCATGCGGTCGTTTCCGACGTCGACCGGTTGCCCGCGCCGCCGTCGGTTGCCGTGATCTGCACGCCGCCCGCGACCTGGGCCGGCATCGTGCGCAAGCTCGGTGAGCTGGGCGCGCGCGTCGCGGTGATCGTCGGCGAGGCGCGCACGGATGCCGATCGCGCCGCGGTCGATCGCATGCTGAAGGCGGCGAAGCCGTTCGTGCTCCGTATCGTCGGGCCCGGCAGCCTGGGCGTGTTGTCGCCCGCGCGGCATGCGCACTTCGGCGCGCCTGCCTACACGGCGCGATCGGGCGGCGTCGCGTGGGTGTCGCAATCGAATGCGTTGACGAACGCGGTGCTGGGCTGGGCCGATGCGCGGGGCCTCGGCTTTTCGCATGTCGTCGCGCTCGGCAGCGAATCCGACGTCGATGCGGGCGACGTCCTCGACTATCTGGCGAGCGATCCCGGCACACGCGCGATCCTGCTCGAGCTCGATACCGTGCGCGCGGCGCGCAAGTTCATGTCGGCGGCGCGCGCGGCGGCACGCAACAAGCCGGTGCTCGCGCTGCGCACCGGCCGTGCCGATCCTGGCGACGCGCTCTACACGGCGGCATTCCAGCGCGCGGGCATGGTGCGCGTCGATGCGCTCGACGATCTGCTCGACGAAATCGAGACGCTCGGCGTCGGCCGCGTCACCGCGCGAGGGGCGGCGACGCTCGTGACGAGCGACGCGGGCGTGGCGAAACTCGCGGTCGATGCGGTGGCCGAGGTGCGTGACGTGCTGACCGACTGGTCGCCTGCCGCAACGTCGGCCGTCGCGGCCGCGCTGCCGCATCTCGCGGCGCCCGGCAATCCGCTCACGCTGGGCGATGATGCACACCCCGAGCACTTTGCGGCGGCGATCAAGGCGCTCGCCCCGTTTCCGCAGACGGGTACGCTGTTCGTCGTCCATTCCACTTCGCACAGCGCGCCGGCCGATTCGGTCGCGCGCACGTTGATCGACTCGCGGCAGTACGCGCATCGCGGCATCCTCGCGTGTTTCTTCGGCGCGGTCGACGCGGCGACGCGCGATGCGCTGCACGCGAACGGCATTCCGGTGCACACGACGCCGCAGCGGCTCGCACGTGCGTATGCGCGTCTCGTCGACTACAACCTCGGGCGCCAACTGCTGATGCAGACACCTGAGGGCACCCCGCCGCAGCCGGCCGAGTGCGTGGCGTCCGCCCAGACCGACGCGCGCCGCATGGTCGAAGCCGGTCAGCATGAACTGGCCGGTGAAGCCGCGCTGCGCTGGCTGTCCCATTTCGGTCTGCAGGGCGAGCAGTCCAACGAACCGGCCGGCAAGAAGGTCGTCGATATCACGGTCGACATGTACGACGATTCGAATTTCGGTCCGGTGTTTCGCTATGCCGTGCCGCCTGCGGACGGCGTATCGGCGCCGTTCGTCGTCTACGGCCTGCCGCCGCTGAACACCGTGCTCGCCCGCGCGGTGATGGAGCGCTCGCCGTATGCGCGCAGCACGCCCGTCGAGCCGACGCTCGACGCGCTGACCGCGCTGTCGCAGGTCGTCTGCGACGTGCGGGAAGTGGTGGCGATGTCGGTCACGCTGCGCGTGCTGTCCGACCGCGCATGGGTGATCGCGCCGCGCATCACGCTCGCCTCGGGGCGCAGCCGGCTCGCGATCATGCCGTATCCGCGACACCTCGAGCAGACACTCGAGTGGCGTGGCGAGACGGTGACGATCCGTCCGATCCGTCCGGAGGACGAGGCCGCACACAACGAACTGCTCGGTGCGATGACGCCGGAAGATCTGCGGATGCGTTTCTTCGGCGCGGTGCGCAGCTTCGATCATTCACAGGTGGCGCGCATGACCCAGATCGACTACGACCGCGAGATGGCTTTCATCGTATCGTTTACTGATGTGTCGGGGCGCGACCATACGCTCGCGGTGGCGCGTGCGGTTGCCGATCCCGACAACGAGACGGCGGAGTTCGCGATCGCGGTACGGCCCGATCAAAAGGGCAAGGGGCTCGGCCGGCTGATGATGACCCGCATCATCGACTACGCCCGCTCGCGCGGCACCGCCTGGATGGTCGGCGAGGCGCTGCGCGAGAATTCGGCGATGATCTCGCTCGCGAAATCATGCGGGTTTGCGGTGTCGACGACGGAGGAGCCGGGCGTCGTGGGTTTCAGGATGAAGTTGCAGCCGTAGGCGTCACCCTGTGGTTCGATGCTCGAGGGTAGCGCATGGCAGCAATGCGTCCCGACGTTTCGCCATGTCGGAAGTTAACTCAGGAATGCAAAGCGTTTGAGCCAGCCTCCCGCGTGAAGCGCTTGCGAACGTGTCGAACCCGTTGATCGCAGCGATACCGCGAAGCGCGCGATGTCCTGCGATGCTCGTCACGTGCTGCCGATATTCATCCTGCGTTCACCCTCGGTAGCCGTTTCCAGCGATGTACTTGCACACGTGCGTGGCCATATTCCGGCCTTGCAAATTCGAAGCCGTCATCAAGGTGAGACTTTTCGGGAGCGGCGAGTGAGCTTTTCCGGGACAGCGTGGTGAGCCGATACGGGAGCCTTCGGTGAGCCTTCCCGGGAACGGCCGGTGAGCACCTGCGGGAGAGGGCGGTGAGCCTTTCCGGGACGCCCCGGTGAGCACTTGCGGGAGCGATCGGTGAGGACATTCGGGAGGCGTCAGTGAGCGTCTCCGGGAGCCTTGGGTGAGCTTTTACGGGAGGCTGTGGTGAGCGCTTGCGGGATGCTGAGGTGAGCTTTTTCGGGAGCATGCGAATGCACGGCTCCCGCGGGGGCGGCGCCGGCCAATGCCGGCGTCACGCGGGGGTACGGGCACGCAGGAACCGTGCCCGTGATTACATTCACGCAGCGAGTTTCGACGCCGCGTCGTTCACCTGGTCGCGCGAAATCGCGAGTTCCTCGAGGTGCGGATCGGCATAGACGGCACCGGTTTCGCGCTCGAGGCGGGCGATCGTGAGTGCACAGCGCGCGGTGTCTTTCGGCATCGCGATGAAGCGCTTGACCGACTCGCCGGACGTGAACGCGTCGAACAGTGCGCCGCGCACGTCGTCCGGAAGCGTCTTGGTCCACTGGTACGGCTTGCCGTTGAACGTGATCGACGGCGGCAGCGTGCGTTCCTTCTTGGTCGCCGTGATGAGCCCGTAGGTACGCGCCGCGTCGCCGATCTGTTCGGGCGAGAAGAGTTCGTCAGGCGTGATGTCGAACTGCTCGATGTAGTTCTCGATCGCCTGCATTGCGGCGGCACGATCGTCGCGCTTCTTCTGCGCGCGCGCGACGATGTCGCGCAGCTCGTCCGCTTCCTCGGGCGTGATCGTGAAGCTTGCCTGCTTCTGCTGAAGTTCGGAGAAACGCTGGAATTCTTGATCGTTCAGAAGTTTGGCCATGACATCCATCGGACACGACGGCCGCGACAACCGGCCGCCGTAGTTTTTGAGAGGGCCGCTATTCTAGCGTAGCGCCGCGGGTAGCCGATGCGACATCGCGCATCGGCCACCGCGGGCGTTGCGCGCAACCGGAGTCGGTGCCGCTGCGCGGTGCCTGGCGCGCTTTGCCGGGAAACCCGCGCGTCAGCAGGCCTCGGTGCGGCACATCGACAGATGGGCGGCCGTGTCGCGCAGCGCGTCGACGACCACGTCGACGGACGGCGCCATGTGCGCGTCGATCCGCCGCATGTACGGGCACGTCAGCACCGCGATCGCATGGCCGGCCGGCCCGAGGATCGGCACGGTCAGGTCGGTCACGCCGTACGCCTGGCGGCTGTCCTGACGCAGGTAGCCGGACTGCCGGATCGACTGGCACGCATTCGCGAGTTCCTGCTCGTTCAGCGGTGCTTCACCCTTGACCTTGCGATGCTCGGCCAGCATGTGCGCGCGTTGCTCGGGGCCCTGGAACGCCAGCAGCATGCGCCCCGACGCGGTATCGGCGAGCCCGACGCGCGAGCCGAGTCGCACCGATACGCCCCATGGGCCAGGCCCGTCCACCTGCGCGATCACGAGCATGTTGCCGCGATCGTAGACGGACAGGTGGCAAGACTGTTCGGCGGCATCCGCGAAGCGCTGCATCGGCGGCAGCGCCTCGGCGATCAGCCGGTTCATCGGCGGATGCCGGTGCGCAAGCGCGAACAGCTTGAGGCTGAGCGTGTAGCGGTCGCCGCCGGTCGAACGCATCACGTAGCGGCGCGCGACGAGACGTTCGAGCATCCGGTAGATTTCGCTCGCGTTACGGCCGAGTTCCTTCGTGATTTCGGTGCGGGTGAGTCCTTCCTTCTGCTCGGACAGGAGTTCGAGAATGTCGAGGCCCTTGTCGAGCGCGGGTGCGCGATAGCGGTCGATAGCGGCCATCGATTCCCGTGCGTCGCAGCCGGGAAGCGGGTCGTTGGTTGTCTGCATTGTCGATGTGAGGTTGGGGGATTACCGTCGATCGGTTGGCGACGCACGCTGGCCGGTTCTGCACGCGTATAGGGGCGGGCCCGCGTATGGCGATGAAAGCCATTCGTATGAGCTTAGCAATAAACATACGGTGTGCAATGCAGCGTCCTTTTACCGATCATTACCGGACAAGAACGGATGGTCAAACGTTTTCGATGACAGGGGCACCCCGAATAGCCAGTATTCATGTGCCGATGGCAGGCGCCGCCGTGAACGACAGCCGATCGATGGACGCCGGTGCAGCGCGTGCTGCGCCGCAGCGTCGGCAGGTGCACCAATAGTCGGTATCCGTCGCGCGTCATTTCACGGCGCGCGGCCGATGGTACAAAGGCTGGCGGGCCAGCGACGGCGCGGCCGCGCGTGCAGCCGGTCGGCATGGGCCGGCACGCGTCGCGGATGCCGGGCCGTCGTCGCCGATGCGCAGACCGGCGGCCGCCCGTTCGATGCGCGCCCTACTGGCGTACGGCGCCGCGATCGCTGCGCCCGCGCGACCCTCGCGCGTCGACTGCCGCATGCGGCGCCGACGCGTGCAGTCGACGATCGACGATCAGTCCGGCGCGCGGCTGCGAAAGGCTGCGTCGGCCGGTATCCTGTCCCATTCGACAACAGAGGTTAAGCACGATGAAACTGCTTCGCTATGGCCCGTCCGGCCAGGAAAAGCCTGGCATCCTCGACGCGGCCGGCCGGATTCGCGACCTGTCCGCGCATGTGCCGGATCTTGCCGGCGATGTGCTGTCCGACGCCGGTCTCGCGCGGCTGCGCGCCATCGATCCGGCCACGCTGCCGCTCGTGTCCGGCGAGCCGCGCATCGGCGCGTGCGTCGGTCACGTCGGCAAGTTCATCGGCATCGGCCTGAACTATGCCGACCACGCGGCCGAAGCCGGCATGCCGGTGCCGAAGGAGCCGGTCGTGTTCGGCAAGTGGACGAGTTCGATCTGCGGCCCGAACGACGGCATCGATATCCCGAAGGGTTCGGTCAAGACCGACTGGGAAGTGGAGCTGGGTGTCGTGATCGGCGCGAAGTGCAAGGGCGTCGACGAAGCGCGCGCGCTCGATTACGTCGCGGGCTACTGCGTCGTCAACGACGTGTCCGAGCGCGAATGGCAGATCGAGCGCGGCGGCCAGTGGGACAAGGGCAAGGGTTTCGACACGTTCGGCCCGATCGGCCCGTGGCTCGTCACGCGCGACGAAGTGCCCGATCCGCAGCGCCTCGACCTGTGGCTCGAAATCGACGGCCACCGTTATCAGAACGGCAATACGCGCACGATGGTGTTCACCGTCGCGCAGCTGGTCGCCTATCTGTCGACCTGCATGACGCTGCAGCCGGGCGACGTGATCACGACCGGTACGCCGCCGGGCGTCGGCATGGGCGTCAAGCCGTCGCCGGTGTTCCTGAAGGCTGGCCAGACGGTGCGCCTCGGCATCGAAGGGCTCGGCGAGCAGTTGCAGCGCACGCGCGACGCGCAATAAGCGCATGAGCGGCGCGGGTCGGCTCCTGGACGTAGCCACCCGCGCGCTGGCCATGCTGCCCGACCCGTCGGCATGACCGCCGACGATAACCGGCGCGTACCGAACGACGATGTAGCCAAAACCAGGGGCCCGATTCCGCGCGATGCGGAATCGGGCCCTTGTCGTTGGTCCGCGCCCGTGCGAAGCGGATCAAACGACGTTGTCGAGTTCGCAGTGCGCTTCGAGCCGATATCCGTCGGGGTCGACGACGAACGCCGCGTAGTAGCCCGGGCCGTAGTGCTCGCGCTTGCCGGGCCCGCCGTTGTCCTTGCCGCCGTGTGCGAGCGCGGCACGGTAGAACGCATCGACCTCGACCGGCGATGCGGCCTTGAACGACAGGTGCATCCCCGATTCGGGATCGGCGACGACGGGCCGGGCCGCGTGCTGCAACCACAGCTCGGGCTCGGTCGTGCCGTACCCGATGGCGTTGTCGTCGCTATACAGACGCTTGTAGCCGAGTGCGCCGAGCGCGCTGTCGTAGAAGGTGCGGCTGCGGTCGATGTGGGCAACGCCGAATGAAAGGTGGTCGATCATGAGTGTGGGCTCCTTGAACCGAGAGAGGACTTCAGTGCGGCAAACCTGTCTAGAGGCACCACGCCAGCCGCTTGTAGCGAAGCGCGCCGAGCGTACTCGCCTCGTACGTGCGGCCGGCGACGGTGTGGATAACGCTGAACGAAAAGCGATCGATCATCTGTGTCTCCTTGGATTGAAGGGGCGTCGGTGCAGCGAAACCTGTTTTTAACCACCATGCCGGTTATGTTAGAAATCGCTCGGATGCTTGTCAACCGGCATGGTGGTTAGATACGATCGCGTCATGAGCAAAACGCAACCTTCCGTCACGATGGACTGCCTGATCCCGGCGCCGCCCGAGACGTTGAGCCTTGACTTCGCGAACACGCTGTACTGGCGCGGCAGCGATCCGCCGACGGAAACCTTCGGCCGGCTGGACGACTTGCTGACGTGGTGTCGCGAACAGGCGGGCGTGCCGGCCGGTCTGGTCGACGCATGTCGCGTGCCCGACAAGGAGAAAGAGAAGGAGACGGGCGACGAGCCGGCGATGCTTGCGCGGGCGCTCGCGTTGCGCGAGGCGCTATACCGGCTGTTTCATGCGCAGGCGGAGCAGCGCGAGCCGCAGCCCGACGATCTCGCGCTGCTCGGCGGTTTCCTCGCGGAGGCGTCGCCGCGCGTTGCGCTGGCGCGCGTGGACGGCCGTTATGCGTGGCGGATCGATGCGTCGGGGGCGACGCTCGCGGGGCTGTTGAGCCCGGTGCTGTGGTCGGCGATCGATCTGCTCGGCGGCGCGCGGCTCGCGAAGGTCAAGCGCTGTGCGAATGACGAATGCCAGTGGCTGTTCATCGACGACAGCAAGAACGGCAGCCGACGCTGGTGCTCGATGTCGTCGTGCGGCAATCGCGCGAAGGCGTATCGCCACTATCACAAGGCCGAATGACGGGACGGCCCGAACCGCGCACCTATTTCGCCGACAACTTCCGCCAAAGCGTCGTCTTGCTGATGCCGAGCATCGCGCACGCGCGGTCGCGGTCGCCGCCGCATGCGTCGAGCACCGCGCGGATCTCGTCGGCTTCCGCGCGACGGCGGCGCGCCTGCAGCGTCTGCGCATCGTCGTCGGCGGCGCCGGCCGCGTCGGGCGTCGCGGCGAACAGCTCGGGCGCGATCACATGCAGCGCGCCGGGGGCGAGCGCCGCGCACGGGGCGCCCGGATCGCTTTCGTCGACTGCCTCCGCCAGCTCCACCGCGATCCGCTCGACCACGTTCTGCAGTTCGCGCACGTTGCCGGGCCAGCGGTAGCGCGCGAGCGTCGCTTGCGTCGCGTCGAGCACGCGCAGCGCGTCGTCGGTGTCGCGCACGCGTTCGGTGAGCCGCGGCTCGCGCCGCGCGGCCTGCACGAGCAGTGTCGCCGCGAGCGCGGGAATATCGGCCGCGCGCTCGCGCAGCGGCGGCAGGCCGATGTTCAGGATGTTGAGCCGGTAATAGAGATCCGCGCGGAACGTGCCGGCCTCGACGGCAGCGAGCAGCGGCCGGTGCGTCGCGGCGATCACGCGCACGTCGATGCGGATCGGCTCGGTCGAGCCGAGGCGAATCACCTCGCGCTCCTGCAGCACGCGCAGCAGCCGGCTTTGCAGCGACGGCGGCATCTCGCCGATCTCGTCGAGAAACAGCGTGCCGCGGTGCGCGGCCTCGAACAGGCCGGTCTTGCCGCCGCGCCGCGCGCCGGTGAACGCGCCTTCTTCATAGCCGAACAGTTCGCTCTCGAGCAGCGCTTCCGGAAACGCGCCGCAGTTGACCGCGACGAACGGATAGCTGCGCCGCGCGGACAGCGCATGCAGGCTCTGCGCGATCATCTCCTTGCCGGTGCCGCTTTCGCCGAGCACGAGCACGGTCGCATCGGATTTCGCGTAGCGGCGCACGAGCTCGCGCACGCGCGTCATCGGCGCCGAGGCGCCGACCACGTCGTCGAGCGCGTAACGGGCGGCGAACTGCTGCGTGGTCGGTTGCGAACGCAACGCGCGATCGAGTCGTTCGACCGCGCGCGATTCCTGGAACGTGAGCACGCTGCCCGATGTGACGCCGCGATCGACCAGCGGCCCGCGGTGCACGACGTAACGCACGCCACGCACGGTCGCGAGCGCGTCGCCGTCCTCGCCGCGTAGCGTGCGCAACTCGGGACGCAGGTCGACGAGCGCGCGGCCGACGGCCGCCGCGGGTTCGACCCCCAGCGCCGACGCGAGCCGCTCGTTGATCGCTTCGACGCGGCCGTGCGCGTCGAGCGCGACCACGCCGTCGCGCAGATGCTGCAGCAGGGTATCGAGCCGCTGGCGGCGGAACGCCTCGGCGTGCGTCGCATACGCGACTTCGAGCGCCGTCTCGACGGCCTTGCGCACCGATGCATGCGAATACAGGAATACCGCGCCCATGCCGACGCTGGCCGCGAGATCGGTGACGAGGCCCGGGCCGACGATCGTCTCGATGCCGCGATCGCGCAAGTCGTGCACGCAGGCCTCCGCTTCCTGGGCGGACTGATATGACGCAAACTGCACGTCGAGGCCGTACGCGGCGACGAAGCGGCGCACTTCGGGCGGCGTTTCCCCGGCGCTGACGAGCGCGATCCGCGCTGCGTCGCGCCGCGCTCGGGCGAGCGCCTGCATTACGTCGAAGCCGGTCGGCGACACCACCACCACCGGCACTTGCGCACGCGTTTTCAGGAAGCCGCCGTTCGAGCCGGCCGCGACGATCACGTCGGGCCGCGCGGTGCCGGCCTCGGCGATCGCGCTCAGCGCATCTTCGTAGGCGCGCGTGACGATCCGCACGTCGGCGCGTTCGTCGAATTCGCCGGCGATCTCGCGAAACAGCTCGCGCAGCCGGCTGATGCCCATCGCCCAGATGCGCGGGCGCACGGTGCGGTCGGCGGGGCCGACGGGCTTGGTCGAGGAGAGGTCCATGACGGCCGATTATGCGCGCACGATTTCATTTTTGAAACATGGAGTTGCCAAATTGAAATCGACGGGCGATGCAGCGCTCACGGCGCTTGCTTAAGAATCAGTGGGTTAGCGACGTTCCGCAAGCTGGCCCGGACCTTGCTGTTATCAGGCATTCCATCAGGAGGCCGTTCATGAGCAATACGCATCTTCAGAGCGCCGGCGCGAAATTCCGCGCGGCAGTCGCGGCCGAGCAGCCGCTGCAGGTGGTCGGCGCGATCACCGCGTACGCGGCCAAGATGGCGCAGGCCGTCGGCTTCAAGGCCGTGTACCTGTCGGGCGGCGGCGTGGCCGCGAACTCGCTCGGCATCCCCGACCTCGGCATCAGCACGATGGAAGACGTGCTGATCGACGCGACCCGGATCACCAACGCGACCGACCTGCCGCTGCTGGTCGACATCGACACCGGCTGGGGCGGCGCGTTCAACATCGCGCGCACGGTCCGCTCGTTCATCAACGCCGGCGTCGCGGCCGTGCACCTCGAGGACCAGGTCGGCCAGAAGCGCTGCGGCCACCGCCCGGGCAAGGAAGTCGTGCCGATCGACGAAATGGTCGATCGCGTGAAGGCCGCGGTCGATGCGCGCACGGACGACCAGTTCGTGATCATGGCGCGCACCGACGCGGCCGCCGCGGAAGGGATCGATTCGGCGATCGAGCGCGCGGTCGCATACGTCGAAGCCGGCGCGGACATGATCTTCCCGGAAGCGATGAAGACGCTCGACGACTACCGCCGCTTCAAGGCCGCCGTGAAGGTGCCGATCCTCGCGAACCTGACCGAGTTCGGCTCGACGCCGCTGTTTACGGTCGACGAACTGCGCGAGGCGAACGTCGACATCGCGCTGTACTGCTGCGGCGCGTATCGTGCGATGAACAAGGCCGCGCTGAACTTCTACGAGACGCTGCGCCGCGACGGCACGCAGAAGGCGGCCGTACCGACGATGCAGACGCGCGCCGAGCTGTACGACTTCCTCGGCTATCACGAATACGAGCGCAAGCTCGACGAACTGTTCGCGCAGGGCAAGAAGTAACGCGGCCCGCACCCCCCGATACCCATTGGAGAAGGACAACATGAGCGAGACGAAAGACGCAGCAGCACCGGCCGCCGCAGGCGCATTCAAGCCGAAGAAGTCGGTGGCGCTGTCGGGCGTGACGGCCGGCAACACCGCGCTGTGCACGGTCGGCAAGACCGGCAACGACCTGCACTATCGCGGCTACGACATTCTCGACGTCGCCGAATCGTGCGAATTCGAGGAAATCGCGCACCTGCTGGTGCACGGCACGCTGCCGAACCTGACGGAACTGGCCGCCTACAAGACCAAGCTGCGCGCGCTGCGCGGCCTGCCGAGCGCGCTGAAGGCCGCGCTCGAGCAGATCCCGGCGTCGGCCCACCCGATGGACGTGATGCGCACCGGCGTGTCGGTGCTCGGCACCGTGCTGCCGGAGAAGGACGACCACAACCTGCCGGGCGCGCGCGACATCGCCGACCGCCTGATGGCGTCGCTCGGCTCGATGCTGCTGTACTGGTATCACTTCTCGCACAACGGCAAGCGCATCGAGACGGAAACCGACGACGACTCGATCGGCGGCCACTTCCTGCACCTGCTGCACGGCAAGACGCCGTCGAAGTCGTGGGTCGAGGCGATGCACACGTCGCTGATCCTGTACGCGGAGCACGAATTCAACGCGTCGACGTTCACGGGCCGCGTGATCGCCGGCACGGGCTCGGACATCTACTCGGCGATCACCGGCGCGATCGGCGCGCTGCGCGGGCCGAAGCACGGCGGCGCGAACGAAGTCGCGTACGAGATCCAGAGCCGCTACAGCTCGCCGGACGACGCCGAAGCCGACATCCGCCGCCGCGTCGAGAACAAGGAGGTCGTGATCGGCTTCGGCCATCCGGTCTACACGATCTCCGATCCGCGCAACAAGGTGATCAAGGGCGTCGCGCACAAGCTGTCGAAGGAAGCGGGCGACACCAAGCTGTACAGCATCGCGGAGCGCCTCGAATCGGTGATGTGGGACGCGAAGAAGATGTTCCCGAACCTCGACTGGTTCAGCGCGGTGTCGTATCACATGATGGGCGTGCCGACCGCGATGTTCACGCCGCTGTTCGTGATCTCGCGCACGTCGGGCTGGAGCGCGCACATCATCGAGCAGCGCATCGACAACAAGATCATCCGTCCGAGCGCGAACTACACCGGTCCGGAAGACCTGCAGTTCGTGCCGATCGAGAAGCGCTGATCGTCGGCCGCGCACGTCGGCGCCCGTGATGCGGGCGGCCGGCGCGTGCGGCACGTCTTACCCCGAATTCCGCCCCACATCATGAATACCGCCAACCGCAAACCCCTGCCCGGCACGTCGCTGGACTATTTCGACGCGCGTGCCGCGGTCGACGCGATCGCGCCCGGCGCCTACGACACGCTGCCGTACACGTCGCGCGTGCTCGCCGAAAACCTCGTGCGCCGCTGCGATCCGGCGATCCTCGCCGATTCGCTGAAGCAGATCATCGAGCGCAAGCGCGAACGCGATTTCCCGTGGTTCCCGGCGCGCGTGGTGTGCCACGACATCCTCGGCCAGACGGCGCTCGTCGATCTCGCTGGCCTGCGCGACGCGATCGCCGACGGCGGCGGCGACCCGGCGAAGGTGAACCCGGTCGTGCCGGTGCAACTGATCGTCGATCACTCGCTCGCCGTCGAGTGCGGCGGCTTCGACCCGGACGCGTTCGCGAAGAACCGCGCGATCGAGGATCGTCGCAACGAGGATCGCTTCCACTTCATCGAGTGGACGAAGAAGGCGTTCGAGAACGTCGACGTGATCCCGCCGGGCAACGGCATCATGCATCAGATCAATCTCGAGAAGATGTCGCCGGTGATCCAGGCGCAGGACGGCGTCGCGTTCCCGGACACCTGCGTCGGCACCGACAGCCACACGCCGCACGTCGATGCGCTCGGTGTGATCGCGATCGGCGTCGGCGGGCTCGAAGCCGAGAACGTGATGCTCGGCCGCGCGTCGTGGATGCGCCTGCCCGACATCGTCGGCGTCGAGCTGACCGGCAAGCGTCAGCCCGGCATCACCGCGACCGACGTGGTGCTCGCGCTGACCGAGTTCCTGCGCAAGGAAAAGGTGGTCGGCGCGTACCTGGAATTCCGCGGCGAAGGCGCGGCGAGCCTCACGCTCGGCGATCGCGCGACGATCTCGAACATGGCGCCCGAATACGGCGCGACGGCCGCGATGTTCTTCATCGATGGCCAGACGATCGACTATCTGCGCCTCACCGGGCGCAGCGACGAGCAGGTGAAGCTCGTCGAAACCTACGCGAAGGCGGCTGGCCTGTGGGCCGATACGCTCGCGAACGCGCAATACGAGCGCACGCTGACGTTCGACCTGTCGAGCGTCGTGCGCAATATGGCCGGCCCGTCGAACCCGCACAAGCGGCTGCCGACGTCCGATCTCGCCGCGCGCGGGATCGCCGGCCAGTGGGAAGAGAAGCCGGGCGAGATGCCCGACGGCGCGGTGATCATCGCCGCGATCACGAGCTGCACGAACACCAGCAACCCGCGCAACGTGATCGCTGCGGCCTTGCTCGCACGCAACGCGAACGCGAAGGGCCTCACGCGCAAGCCGTGGGTCAAGAGCTCGCTCGCGCCCGGCTCGAAGGCGGTCGAGTTGTATCTCGAAGAAGCGAACCTGCTGCCCGAGCTCGAGAAGCTCGGCTTCGGCATCGTCGCGTTCGCGTGCACGACCTGCAACGGGATGTCGGGCGCGCTCGACCCGAAGATCCAGCAGGAGATCGTCGAGCGCGACCTGTACGCGACGGCCGTGCTGTCCGGCAACCGCAACTTCGACGGCCGCATTCATCCGTATGCGAAGCAGGCGTTTCTCGCGTCGCCGCCGCTCGTCGTCGCGTATGCGATCGCCGGCACGATCCGCTTCGACATCGAGAAGGACGTGCTGGGCCACGATCAGGATGGCAAGCCCGTCACGCTGAAGGACATCTGGCCGACCGACGAGGAAATCGACGCGATCGTCGCGTCGAGCGTGAAGCCCGAGCAGTTCCGCAAGGTCTACGAGCCGATGTTCGCGCGCAGCGCCGACGCGGGCGAACGCGCGGCGCCGCTGTACGACTGGCGCGCGCAGAGCACGTACATCCGCCGTCCGCCGTACTGGGAAGGCGCGCTGGCCGGCGAACGTACGCTCAAGGGCATGCGCCCGCTCGCGGTGCTCGGCGACAACATCACGACCGACCACCTGTCGCCGTCGAACGCGATCCTGCTCGATAGCGCGGCCGGCGAATATCTCGCGAAGATGGGCCTGCCGGAAGAGGACTTCAACTCGTACGCGACGCACCGGGGAGACCATCTGACCGCGCAGCGCGCGACCTTCGCGAACCCGACGCTCGTCAACGAGATGGCGATCGTCGACGGCGCGGTGAAGAAGGGCTCGCTCGCGCGCGTCGAGCCGGAAGGCAAGGTCATGCGGATGTGGGAAGCGATCGAGACGTACATGAATCGCAAGCAGCCGCTGATCGTGATCGCCGGCGCCGACTACGGCCAGGGCTCGTCGCGCGACTGGGCCGCGAAGGGCGTGCGGCTCGCGGGCGTCGAGGCGATCGCCGCCGAAGGCTTCGAGCGGATCCACCGCACGAACCTGATCGGGATGGGCGTGCTGCCGCTCGAGTTCAAGCCGGGCACCAACCGGACGACGCTCGGCATCGACGGCACCGAGACCTTCGACGTGATCGGCGAGCGCACGCCGCGCGCCGATCTGACGCTCGTGATTCACCGCAAGAACGGCGAGCGCGTCGAGGTGCCGATGACGTGCCGGCTCGATACGGCCGAGGAAGTGTCGATCTACGAGGCGGGCGGCGTGCTGCAGCGTTTCGCGCAGGACTTCCTCGAATCGTCGCAGGCGGCTTGACCGGCGCACACAGGGATTACGCAAACATGGCTCACATTCCTCAAATCAGGATTCCCGCGACCTACATGCGCGGCGGCACCAGCAAGGGCGTGTTCTTCCGGCTGCAGGACCTGCCGGACGCCGCTCAGGCGCCGGGCGCCGCGCGCGACGCGCTGCTGCTGCGCGTGATCGGCAGCCCCGACCCGTACGGCAAGCAGATCGACGGGATGGGCGGCGCGACGTCGTCCACCAGCAAGACGGTGATCGTGTCGAAGAGCACGCGGCCGGGGCACGACGTCGACTACCTGTTCGGTCAGGTCGCGATCGATAAGGCGTTCGTCGACTGGACCGGCAACTGCGGCAACCTGTCGGCGGCGGTCGGCCCGTTCGCGATCAGCGGCGGGTTGGTCGATCCGGCGCGCGTGCCGCGCGATGGCGTCGCGACCGTGCGGATCTGGCAGGCGAACATCGGCAAGACGATCGTGGCGCATGTGCCGATCACGAACGGTGCGGTGCAGGAGACGGGCGATTTCGAACTGGACGGCGTCACGTTCCCGGCCGCCGAAGTGCAGCTCGAATTCATGGACCCGGCCGCCGAGGAAGAAGGCGCGGGCGGCTCGATGTTCCCGACCGGCAACCTTGTCGACGACCTGGCCGTGCCGGGTATCGGCACGCTGAAGGCGACGATGATCAACGCGGGCATCCCGACGATCTTCGTCGACGCGGAAGCGATCGGCTATACGGGCACCGAGCTGCAGGACGCGATCAACGGCGACCCGAAGGCGCTCGAGAAGTTCGAGACGATCCGCGCGCATGGCGCACTGCGCATGGGCCTGATCGACACGCTCGACGAAATCGCGACGCGGCAGCACACGCCGAAGATCGCGTTCGTCGCGAAGCCGGCCGATTACGTCGCGTCGAGCGGCAAGCGCGTGAACGCGGGCGACGTCGACCTGCTGGTGCGCGCGATGTCGATGGGCAAGCTGCACCACGCGATGATGGGCACGGCGGCGGTCGCGATCGGCACGGCCGCGGCGATCCCCGGCACGCTGGTCAATCTCGCGGCGGGCGGCGGCGAACGCAATGCGGTGCGCTTCGGGCATCCGTCGGGCACGCTGCGCGTGGGGGCGGAAGCGCGGCGGGAGAACGGCGAATGGACCGTCACGAAGGCGATCATGAGCCGCAGCGCGCGCGTGCTGATGGAAGGCTGGGTGCGGGTGCCGGGGGATGCGTTCTGATCGTTGCCGCTGGGATCGGCGCGGATGCGGGCGGCTTCGGCCGCCCGCGTCGTTTTCGTCAGCCGTGCAGGAAGCGGCGCAGCGCGTCGTGGCTGAGGCGGCGCGCCGTTTCCGAGACCCGCGCGCCGGGCACGATGTCGAATCCGTGTACGCCGCCGGGCAGCACGTGCAGTTCGGTCGGCACGCCCGCGCGCAGCAGGCGCTGCGCATAGTCGAGATTTTCGTCGAGGAACAGGTCGAGCGAGCCGACCGACAGGAACGTGGGCGGCAGGCCGTCGAGCCGCGTGGCGCGCGCGGCCGCCGCGTACGGGGACACGCCGTCGATGCCCGGCGCGTGACCGAGCAGCGAGGTCCAGCCGAACCGGTTGTTGGACGCATGCCAGATGAATTCGCCGGCATGCGGATGCGGCGGGCGCGTGCAGGTGCGGTCGTCGAGCATCGGATAGATCAGGTG
>NZ_JACFYV010000077.1:0-27303 GCF_016759955.1 Burkholderia sp. KCJ3K979 | reverse complement strand
ATCGCGGCGTATCCATCGGCACATGCCGCGTGAATTGCGTACACTCTGAGTCTCGTTTTCGGCGGGGCCGGGCGCAGGAAGGCCGGTCCGCGTTCACTCAGGGCACAGCGATGATCGATTTACGCAGCGATACCGTGACACGTCCGGGCCAGGCGATGCTGGCCGCCATGACCGCCGCCGAAACCGGCGACGACGTCTGGGGCGACGACCCGACCGTCCTGCGCCTGCAGGCGGTGACGGCCGAGCGGGCCGGCAAGGAAGCCGGCCTGTTCTTCCCGAGCGGCACGCAGAGCAACCTGGCCGCGCTGATGTCGCATTGCGAGCGCGGCGACGAGTACATCGTCGGCCAGCTCGCGCACACCTACAAGTACGAAGGCGGCGGCGCGGCCGTGCTGGGCAGCATCCAGCCGCAACCGATCGAGAACGCGCCGGACGGCACGCTGCCGCTCGCGAAGATCGCCGCGGCGATCAAGCCGCTCGACAACCACTTTGCCCGCACACGCCTGCTCGCGCTCGAAAACACGATCGGCGGCCAGGTCTTGCCGGACGGCTATGTGCAGGAAGCGGTCGCGTTCGCGCGCAGCCGTGGGCTGGCCACCCACCTCGACGGCGCGCGCGTGTGCAATGCGGCCGTCGCATCGGGGCGCCCGATTGCCGAGTTGTGCGCGCCGTTCGACACCGTGTCGATCTGCTTCTCGAAAGGGCTCGGTGCGCCGGTCGGCTCGGTGCTGGTCGGCAGCCGTGCGCTGATCGAGCGCGCGCAGCGCTGGCGCAAGGTGCTGGGCGGCGGGATGCGGCAGTCGGGCATTCTCGCGGCGGCATGCCTGTATGCGCTCGATCACAACGTCGAGCGGCTCGCGGACGATCACGCGAACGCCGCGCATCTCGCGGCCGGCCTCGCGCGCATCGACGGCGTGAAGGTGCTGTCGCATGCGACGAACATGGTGTTCGCGCAATTCCCCGAAGCCGATTGCGCGCCGCTCGAGGCGTGGCTCAAGGAACGCGGGATTCTCACGCAGATGCTGTATGCGTCGCGCTTCGTCACGCATTGCGACGTGTCGCGCGCGGACATCGACACGTTCCTCGGCGCGGTGGGCGCGTATTTCTCGCAGCGGCGCGCGTGAAGCGGAATGCGCCGGCCGGCGACGGGCCGGCGCGACGTGGCATGACGCAAGACGCGCAGGGTTGACGCGGCGCGTCGTCGGTCGATCGGTGCCGTGCCGGCGGGTTACGCCTGCCGCGGCGTGTCGGCGGGCGGCGTGCCGTCGTGGAACAGCGATTTCAGCTGCGTGCGCAGTTCGGCGCTGTCGGTGTGCTGGTGCACCGAGACCGCGTGTTGCACGGCGGCCTCCAGCAGTTCATTGTCGGAGTCGGCGGAAATCGCGACCGAGCAATGCATCGCGCTGGGAAACTCGCGGCAATCGATATAGCGGCGGGACATGATGTTCTCCTCACATGAAAGGGAACGGCCGGATCGGGATGATCGGCCGCGCGGCGCGTTCGCGAGGCCGATGGAAAAAGTATAGGTGGCGCGGCCGACTTTCTCGTCGGAGTGCGTACCGCGCCGGCCGGCCGTGTCGATCGCCGGCGCGACTGCCGGTGCGTTACGGCAGCGGCGCGAGCAACCGCCGCGCCGCTTCGACCACCCGTTCGGACAGCGACGCCATCGTCGGCGACTGCACCGTCCACGCGTGCCAGTACAGCGTGACGTCGGTCGGATGCGCGGGCGCGAGATCGACGAGCCCCTGCGCATCGAGCGGCGCGGTGCCGATCAGCGGCTCCGGCACCATCGCGTAGCCGAGCCCGTGCCGCACCGCCGCGAAGTGCGAATGGGTGCCCGGCACGTAGTGGCACGGGTACGCGCCGTCCGGCAACCCGAACTTCTCCTTCAGGAACGACGACTGCAGCGTGTCGCGCCGCGAATACGCGACGACGGGCGCGTGGCGCGCGCTCGTGCGGTTCAGCCCACGCGGAAACCAGCGCACCGCGAACGCGGCGGCCGCGAGCAGCCGGTAGCGCATCGTGCCGAGCGGCGTCGCGAGGCAGCCGCGCATTGGCTTCGGCTCGGTCGTCACGCAGCCGACCGCCATCCCGCTTTCGAGCAGCGCGAACGTGTGATCCTGATCCTCGACGATCAGCTCGAACAGGATTCGCTCGCCGGCGAGCACGGACGTCAGCGCGGGCAGGAACCACGTGCCGAGGCTGTCGGCGTTCAGCGCGATCGTGACCGAGATCGGCGATTCGCGCTCGGCCGCGAGCGTGCTCTGCAAGTCGGCCTGCAGCAGCGCGACGCGGCGCAGGTGCTGCAGCACGCGCTGCCCAGCCACCGTCGGGCGGCACGGCCGCGTGCGCAAGACGAGCGGCGTGCCGAGGCTCGCCTCCAGCGCGCGGACCCGCTGCGTGACGGCGGACGCGGTCACGTGCAGGCGCACGGCCGCCTGCTCGAAGCTGCCGGTGTCGGCGACGGCCAGCAGCGCGGCGGCCTGCTTCGGATCGATCGTCATCGACATGTCGGGAGTATTCCTGTGATCGGAAACGAGAACAGGCGGTAGTGTAAGGCAGCATGCACTGCGGTCCCGGCGGCGAATCGTCCGCGCTGCCCGATTCGTCGTCGGAATCGCGCACCGCGTAGGGGATGCGCGGCGATGCGGGCATTTTGATCTACGCTGTATGGGTGTGCGCGATGCGGCGGGTGCGATGCCGCGCGCGTGGCGGCGAGGTCGTCATGCCGACGCCCGACGACGATATGCAGTGTGCCGACCCGACTACACCCCACTGAAGAACAAGCGACGGAGCCATAAAGCAATGATCTTCCGGCAACTTTTCGATCCGCAATCGTCGACGTACACGTATCTGCTCGCCGACCGCGCATCGCGCGAGGCGCTGCTGATCGATCCCGTGTTCGAGCAGGTGCGTCGCGACGCGGCGCTGCTCGACGAACTCGGATTGCGGCTCGTCGCGACCGTCGATACGCACGTGCATGCCGATCACGTGACGGGCGCGTGGCTGCTGAAGCAGCGCACGGGCAGCGCGATCGCGATCTCGGCCGCGAGCGGCGCGCACGGCGCCGACCGCTACCTGAACGACGGCGACCGCTGTGCATTCGGCCCGCGCTACCTGACCGTGCGCGCGACGCCCGGCCACACGAGCGGCTGCATCAGCCTCGTACTCGACGACGAATCGATGGCGTTCACCGGCGATTGCCTGCTGATCCGCGGCACCGGCCGCACCGACTTCCAACAGGGCGACCCGCGTGCGCTGTATCGCGCGGTACACGGCCGGCTCTTCACGCTGCCGGCCGCGTGCCTGCTGTATCCCGCGCACGACTATCGGGGGCTCACCGTGACGAGCGTCGGCGAGGAGCGGCGCTTCAACCCGCGTCTCGGCGGCGATCTCAGCGAAGACGATTTCGCGGGCTACATGCGCAACCTCGGCCTCGCGCATCCGCGCCAGATCGACGTTGCGGTGCCGGCGAACCTGCAGTGCGGCGTCGCCGCGAACGCGCCCGATGCGCAGGCGGCAGCCGACTGGGCGCCGCTCGTCTATACGTTCGCCGGCTTCTGGGAAATCGATCCGCAATGGCTCGAGGATCATCTGCCGGCCGTGCAGGTCGTCGACGTGCGCGAGCCGGACGAATTCGCGGGCCCGCTCGGCCATCTGCCCGGCGCGACGCCGATCCCGCTCGGCGAACTGGCCGCGCGCACCGGTGAAATCGCGCACGACCGGCCGGTCGTGACTGTGTGCCGGGCCGGCGGGCGCTCCGCGCAGGCGACGGTGATCCTGAAGAAGGCCGGCTTCGACGCGGTCGCGAACCTCGGCGGCGGGATGCTGCGCTGGCGCGCCGAAGGGCGTGTCGTGATGGACGGCCGATCGTAGCGGCCCAGGCAGTCCTTCGAAAAAAATGCCGGACCGATGTCGAAACGGCCGGGCGCCGTTCGTCGTCAAGGTATCCGATCACGTGGCGCCGCACGACGTGGCGCCGAAACCCAGAGAGACCCCACGATGATGCCGACGCTTTACGCCCATCCCTTTTCGTCCTACTGCCAGAAGGTGCTGACCGCGCTGTACGAGAACGGCACGCCGTTCGAGTATCGCGTGCTCGCGCACGACGATCCGAAGCCGATGCAGGAACTGACCGCGCTGTGGCCGCTGAAGCGCTTCCCGGTGCTCGTCGATGCGGGCCGCACGGTGATCGAGGCGTCGATCATCATCGAGTATCTCGGTCTTGCCCATCCGGGCCCCGTGCGCCTGCTGCCCGACGATCCGCGCGCCGCGCTCGAGGTGCGCACGATGGATCGCTTCTTCGACAACTACGTGGCGACGCCGCAGCAGAAGGTCGTGTTCGATGCGCTGCGGCCGGAAGCCGAGCGCGATGCGCGCGGGGTGGCCGATGCGCGCGCGATGCTCGACACGTCGTATGCGTGGCTCGACAAGACGATGGCCGATCGCGAATGGGCAGCCGGCGATCGTTTCAGCCTCGCCGATTGCGGCGCGGCGCCGTTCCTGTTCTATGCGGACTGGACGCACCGGATCGATCCGGCGTTCGCGAACGTGATCGCGTACCGCAAGCGTCTGCTCGCGCGGCCGTCGTTTGCACGCGCGGTCGACGAGGCGCGGCCGTATCGCTCGTTCTTTCCGCTCGGCGCGCCCGATCGCGACTGACGGGCGGGGCCGTCGCACAGCGCGCCGCTGCCGCGCATGGCCGGCAGCGCGCGCCGGGGCGACGGAACGACAGCAGCAGCGGCAGCATCGCGCGGTGGCCGTCACATCGTGCGCGTGGCCGACTGCGCGAGCGTCAGCAGTTCGTCGAACTGCGTGATCAACTCGAAGCACAGCAGGAACGCGAGCGTATAGGCCGGCGCGGGGAAGCGCCGGATCATCTCCAGCACCTGCGGCGCGAAGCGCGAGCGGATCGCGTCGCGCGTCAGCAGCCACGCGATCGCGATGCCGATCGCCGCGCCCGCGATCAGGTCGGTCGGATAGTGAAAGCCGAGATACGCGCGCGGCAGGCAGATGAACACGACCGAATACAGCAGCGCGACGATGCCGACGCGGCGCGCGATGATGAAGATGCCGGTCGCGATCGCCATCCACAGCATCGCGTGATCGCTCGGAAACGAACTCCAGGTCTGCAGCGTCGCCGCACGCAATCCGGCCGACGGAAAGTGCAGGTGCAGGTCGGGGTTGTAGATCGGCCGCACGCGGAACGGCAGCACCTGCGCCAGCACGCGGCCGACGGCGAGCGCAATGAGCCCGCTCGCGACGGTGGCGACGACCAGCTCGCGTTGTCGCTCGCGGGTCGGGCCGGGCTGGAACCACAGCCAGCACAGCACGGGAATGAGCACGAAGCCCTTGAACGTGTAGAGGCCGGCGATCACGCGGATTGCGTGATTCATCAGCGGGCCGAACGTCACATGAGTGAGGAAGACCTGGATCGTGGTGTCGAAATCGTTCATGTCCTGTGCGACCCGGACGGACGCGCAGCGCATGACAGGCGGCCGGCTGGATCGAAAAGCGCGCTCGCACGGAGCGCAATGGGGGGCAAGTATGTCACCCGTTATTTCGAAGAAAATGCGAAAAAATACCGGGATTCCCCTGATGAAGCGGGGCTGGATGGTGGGGCCGGATGGGTGCGCGCCGTGCGGCGCGGCAAGGCCGAATCGTCCGACGTTTGCGTGCGGGCGTGCACGGCCGCCGGAAAAATATTTGGGTGAACTGGACAATTCGGCACGTCGCCTCGGACCTTGCGCCGGATGAACGATTGCCGTACCGGCGCGGCGCGAATCTGTCGGGCGGCGCAGCGTCATGCGCACCGATAAAAAAAACGGGCAAGCCTCATAGGCTTGCCCGCCGGCGTGACGCGATGCCCGACTTCAGTTGCGCCACACCCGCACGGCGAGCGCGGCCAGCGACGTCGCGACGGCCAGCGCGGTCACCGCATTCCAGCCCAGTTGCGCGAGCAACAAACTGCCGATCGCGGCGCCGGCCGCCATCCCGATGAACATGCCGACGAACAGCACCGCGTTGAGGCGGCTGCGCGACGCGGGATCGATCCGGTAGACGATCGACTGGTGCGCGATCAGCGTCGCCTGCACGCCGAGATCGAAGCCGATCGTCGCGACCGCGAGCAGCACGAGCTGCGCATGCGGCGACATCAGCGGCGCGGCGGCCATCGACGCGAACGACAGCGTCGCGATGCCGATCCCGATGCGCGTGACGCGCTCCGGGCCGTGATGATCGGCCAGGCGCCCGGCGACCGGCGCGGCCAGCGCGCCGGCGGCGCCCGCGAGGCCGAAGGCGCCGGCGGCCGCGCTGCCGAGGTGGAACGGCGCGCCGTGCAGCATCACCGCGAGCGTCGACCAGAACGCGCTGAACCCGACGGCCAGCAGCCCCTGCGCGAGCGCGGCGCGGCGCAGTGCCGAATGCGCGCGCCACAGCGCGCCGAGCGAGCCGATCAGCGCGCGATACGGCAGCCGCGTGGTCGGCTCGAAGCGCGGCAACCCGCGTGCGGCCACGACGCCGATCACGGCGACGCTGGCGGCCGCGAGCGCGAACATCGCGCGCCAGCCGGCCGTCTCGGCGACGAATCCGGCCACGACGCGCGACAGCAGGATGCCGAGCAGCAACCCCGTCATCACCGTGCCGACGATCCGGCCGCGATGCGCGTCGTGCGCGAGCGTCGCGGCGGCCGGCACGACGTCCTGCGCCATCGTCGCGGCGAGGCCGATCGCGAAGCTCGCCGCGAGCAGCAGCCCGAGCGACGGCGCGATCGACGCCAGCAGCAGCGCGACGACCAGCGCGGCGGCCTTGGTCACGATCACGCGGCGCCGGTCGAAGCGGTCGCCGAGCGGCGCGAGCAGCAGGATGCCGAGCGCATAGCCGAGCTGCGTGAGCGTCGGCACGAAGCCGATCGCCCGCGCCGACGCGCCGAGATCGGGCGCGAGCGCGCCGAGCATCGGCTGCGCGTAGTAGAGCGGGGCGACGCCGAGGCCCGCGGCGGCCGCGAGCAGCAGCACGAGCCGGCGATCGGGCATCGAATGGGCGGCCGCGGCCGGACGGGCCGGGGCGTGCGCCGCGCGGGGCGCGGCATCGAGACGGGTCGGGGTGGACATCGCGTACATCCTCGGTGGAAGAATGGGATGGACGCGAGTGTGGCGGTATGCGGCCGGCGACGGTAGTGCCACCCCGCGCAGATTTGTTATACGCTCCACGAATGACCGAAAAATCCTCTCCTTCTCCTGCTGCTGGCGGGTCTCGGCGCATCCAGGCGGTGCCGGTGGACGGCGCCGGCTATCGTTTCGAGCTGATGGAAACCTTCGTGCGCATAGTCGAGGCCGGCAGCCTGTCGGCGGCCGCCGTGCAACTGCATACGACGCAGCCGACCATCAGCCGGCGGCTGCAGGCGCTGGAAAATTCGCTCGGCATGCGGCTGCTGCAACGCACGACCCATACGATGCGGCTGACCGTCGACGGCGAGCGGTGCTTCAAGCAGGCGAAGGAGTTGCTGGCGAGCTGGGCGGCGTTCGAGGCCGATTTGCGCGGCGCGCAGGAGGAGCCGGACGGGCTGCTGCGTGTCGCGGTGCCGCACGCGTTCGGCCAGCAGCGTTTCGTCGCGCCGCTCGCGCAATTCCTGCGCGACTACCCGCGTGTGTCGGTCGAGTGGCTGCTGCAGGACGAGGTGCGCGATTTCGTCGGCAGCGGCATCGATTGCGCGATCCAGGTCGGCGAGCCGACCGATCCGGGCGTGGTCGCGATCCGCCTGACGAAGGTGCCGCGCTTCGTGGTCGCCGCGCCGTCCGTGCTGAACGGCGCCGACGTGCCGGCCGATCCGGACGCGCTCGCCGCGCTGCCGTGGCTCGCGTTGCGCACGTACTACCGCACCGAGCTCGCGCTGACGCATGCCGCCAGCGGCGACACGCGGCGCATCGCGATCCGCCCGCGCATCACGACCGCGAACCTGTATGCGCTGCGCAGCGCGGCGCTGCTGGGCGTCGGCGCGTGCGTCGGGTCGTCGTGGATGCTGGCCGACGATCTCGCGCGCGGCGATCTCGTGCACCTCGCGCCGGAGTGGCAGGCCGCGCCGCTACCGGTCTACCTCACTTATCCGCATGCGCAGTTCTATCCGTCGCGGCTCGTGCGGTTCGCCGCGATGATGCGCGAGGCCGTGCCGGCGCTCGTCGAAGGGCGCGACGGCTGAAGCGGGTGGTGCCGGGCGACGGCTCGCGGTCAGCCGCGCCGGATTCCTTCCGGCAGGGCACTGATGCGGCGTACCTCGGGCGAATCGAGCCACGCGCGCGACGTCGCGCAGTCGACGAACATGTCGGTCGCGTCCTCACCCCAGAACAGGTCGCCGTCGAGCGCGAAAGTCGGCACGCCGAATACGTTCTCGGCGATCGCGCGATCCGTGTTCGCGCGCAGCGCGTCCTTCACCGGCTGGGCTTCGACGGCCGTCACGCCTTCCGGAAAGCCGACCGCTTCGCACAACGCGGCGAAGCCTTCCGGGGTCGATACGTCCTGGCCGTCGCGCCAGATATGCCGGAAGATCCGCCGGATCGCGTCGCGCGAGCTGCCCATCGCGATCGCGAGGCGCAGCGGCTTGATCGGATTGAACGGATGCGCGGGCGGCATCCGGAACGCAATGCCGAGCTTGTCCGCGCGGTATTGCGCATGCCGATAGGTGAACACGCGTTTGGCCGCGATTTCCGCCGGCGCTTTCTGGCCCCAGTGCGTGAGCAACGCGCCGAGCACGATCGGCCGCGGCTCGAACGCGGCGGCGGGCGGCAACCGGTCGAACTGCTCCTGTTGCAGGTAGGCGAACGGCGAAACGAAATCGAAATACCAGCTGGCGGTGCGCGCGGCGTTCATCGCGGGTGTCTCCTCGGGCGGGTCCGGTTGACGGTTGCACGTTCGGTGCGTCGCCGGCAAACGGCGCGCTGCGTGCATCGGCGGCCAGTGTCGCATGCGGCCGCTTTTCGCGCTGCCGTATCGCGTGCCGCCCGCAACCGGCGTCCTACGACCGGGCGTCGTCGTCCGTCGACGATGCGAGCCGCGCGAGACTGTCGCGCACGGCCGGCGCGTCGTAGCGGGCACCCGCGCCGCCGAGGGCGACGGTCGCCTTCTGCGCGAGCGGCAGCAGCATCGCGAGCGCCGCCGTCATCGCCGGCACGGCGGCGAGCCGCGATTTCGGGCCCGACACCGTCAGCGCGCCGACGCATTCGCCGGCCGCGCCGAACACGGGCACGGACGCCGAGGCCGTTTCCGGGTCGCGCTCGCCGTACGACGCGGCCCACAGCTGTTCGCGCACGTCGTTCCAGCGGGCGTCGTGCGTGTCGGTGAAGGCCAGCAGCACCTTGCCCGATGCGCCCTGGCCGACCGGAAACTCCTCGCCGACGCGGATCGACACGCGCACCGCCCGCGCGGGCTCGACGCGATACAGCACGGAGCGCACGTCGCCCTGGCGCACGTAGAACGACGCCGTTTCCCCGAGCTCGCGGCTCAGCGTCTCGAGCAGCGGCTCGACCACCGGGCCGACGCGGAACGAACGCTGGTACAGCGCGGCGAGCCGCAACGGCTCGTGCCCGACCGCGTACTGGCCGTCGTCGAGCTTGCGCATGAATCCGCCATGCTCGAGCGCGGCGAGCAGGCGCAGGATCGTGCTCTTGTACAGCCCGGTGCGGCGCGACAACTCGGCGAGCGACAGCCGGTCGTCGGTCTGGCCGAACGCACGGAGGATCGCGAACGCGCGGTCGAGCACCGCGACGCCGCTGGACGCTTCTTCCGTCGCCGGATCGGCTGCGTCGCCGGCGTGATCTGCTGGATTCCTGGGCACGGCCTGCTTCCTTCGAATGATGGTCGGTGGACTATATCGTTCTATCTGACAGAACGCAAGTTCCAGAAAAACGCGATTTCACGGGTATACCCCGCTTATCGCCTATTCGATGCACGCTTAAAGTTCTGTCAAACAGAACTATGTTCTTTCAGGCAGAACGATGAGGTGTCGAATGAAGGTTTCAGAAAACACGAAGGTGCTGGTCAGCGAGGTCGGCCCGCGCGACGGGCTGCAGAGCATCAAGACCGTGATGCCGACGGCCGCCAAGCTGCGCTGGATCACCGCGCTGGCCGCGGCCGGCCTGCGCGAGATCGAGGTCGGGTCGTTCGTGCCGCCCACGCTGTTGCCGCAGATGGCCGACGTGCGCGAAGTCGTCGCGCACGCGCTTGCGATTCCCGGGCTGCACGTCGCCGCGCTCGCGCCGAACCTGCGCGGCGCCGAGGGCGCGTTCGCCGCGGGCGTGCACAAGCTGACGCTGCCGGTCTCGGTAACGGAAGCGCATTCGCTGGCGAACATCCGCAAGACGCCCGCGCAGATGATCGACGAGGTGCGCGCGATCGTCGCATTGCGCGATGCGCGGTTTCCGTCGGTTCAGATCGAGGCGGGCGTGTCGGTCGCATTCGGCTGCACGATCGCGGGTGCGGTCTCCGATGACGAGACGATCGCGATGGCGGTGGCGATGGCCGAATGCGGGGTCGACGAAATCGGCCTGTCCGATACCAGCGGTTATGCGAACCCCGCGCAGGTGCGCCGGCTGTTCACGCGGCTGCGGCGCGAAGTCGGCGACAAGGCCGGCGGCGCGCATTTCCACAACACGCGCGGGCAGGGGCTCGCGAACGTCGTCGCGGCGCTCGACGTCGGCGTGACGACGATCGACGCGAGCCAGGGCGGCCTCGGCGGCTGCCCGTATGCGCCGGGCGCGACCGGCAACATCGTCACCGAGGATCTCGTGTTCCTGCTCGAGGCGATGGGGTACGACACGGGCATCGACGTCGACGCACTGCTCGCCGCGCGCGCGATCCTGCATGCGGCGCTGCCGTCCGAGGCGCTGTACGGCCACGTGCCGGACGCAGGGTTGCCGAAGGGCTTCCGCTATGCGGATGGCCGCGCGCCGTCGGCCGCGCAACCGGAAGGATGCGTGACGGGAGTCGCACGATGAACGATCGACAACAGGCTGCCGCGCTGCCGTACGCGGGCGTGCGCGTGATCGAGATGACGCACATGGTGATGGGCCCGACGTGCGGGATGCTGCTCGCGGATCTCGGCGCGGAAGTGATCAAGATCGAACCGATCGCGGGCGACAGCACACGCGCGCTGCGCGGTTCCGGCGCGGGCTTCTTCGGGATGTTCAACCGCAACAAGAAGAGCGTCGCGGTCGACGTGAAGGACCCGCGCGGGCTGGAGATCGTGCGGCGGCTCGTCGCGACGGCGGACGTCTTCAGCGAGAACTTCAAGAGCGGCACGATGGACCGGCTCGGGCTCGGTTACCCGCAACTGGACGCGCTGAATCCGCGCCTCGTCTACGTGTCGCACAAGGGCTTCCTGCCGGGGCCGTACGAGCATCGCACCGCGCTCGACGAGGTCGTGCAGATGATGGGGGGGCTGGCCTACATGACGGGCCCCGAAGGGCGGCCGCTGCGTGCGGGCGCGAGCGTCAACGACATCATGGGCGGCATGTTCGGCGCGATCGGCGCGATGGCCGCGCTCGCGCAGCGCGAGCGTACCGGCCGCGGCCAGCAGGTGCAGAGTTCGCTGTTCGAGAACAACGTGTTCCTCGTCGCGCAGCACATGATGCAGTTCGCGGTGACGGGGCAGGCCGCGTCGCCGATGCCGAGCCGGATTTCCGCGTGGGCCGTCTACGACGTGTTCTCCGTCAAGGACGACGAACAGATTTTTCTCGCGGTCGTGTCGGACACGCAGTGGGCGCTGTTCTGCGACGCGTTCGGCCTGGCCGCGCTGAAGGACGATCCGCGGCTCGCGACCAACAACCTGCGCGTGCAGGCGCGCGAATGGCTGCTGCCGGAGTTGCGTGCGCGGCTTGCGCCGTACTCGGCCGCGGAGATCGGCGCGATCTTCGAATCGACCGGCCTGCCGTATGCGCCGATCACGAAGCCGCAGGACCTGTTCGACGATCCGCATCTGCTCGCCACGGGCGGCCTCGAAGCCGTGACGCTGCCGGCCGACGCGAGCAGCGCCGGGCGGCCGGTCGACACGCGCACCGCGCTGCTGCCGCTGACGCTCGCGGGCGAACGCCTGCGGCTGCGCTCGGCGCCACCCGCGCTCGGCCAGGACACGTGCGCGCTGCTCGCCGAACTCGGCTACACGCCGGACGACGCGCGCGCGCTGATCGAGGCGGGCGTCGTCGCGGGGCGGTACGGCGCGGACGTCGCCGCGCACGGCGACGCGCCGGGCGGCGCGCCGTCGGCGAACGAAGTGGCGAGCGCGTAGCGCAGCCGCGATTCATCGAACGAACAAAGGCGTCCGGGCCGCGCACCGCGCGGCAGAGGATCGCCGCATCCACGGAGACAACCATGACATCCGCTTCCCCGGCGCTGCCCGCCGATCGCGAGACCGACACGTCGATCGAGCAACGGGCCGTGCGCAAGGCCGCGTGGCGCTTCATCCCGCTGCTCGCGCTCGCGTATTTCTTCAACTACCTGGATCGCACGAGCGTCGGCTTCGCGGCGCTCACGATGAACCGCGATCTCGGGCTGACCGCGACGCAGTTCGGCTGGGGCGCGGGGATCATGTTCGCCGGCTACTGCGTGTTCGAAGTGCCGAGCAATCTCGCGCTGTACCGCTTCGGCGCGCGCCGCTGGCTCGCCCGCATCATGATCACGTGGGGGCTGATGGCGGCCGCGACCGCGCTCGCGACCGGGCCGACCAGCTTCTACGCGATCCGGCTGCTGCTCGGCATCGGCGAGGCCGGGTTCTTTCCCGGCGTGATCTTCTTCCTCGCGGTGTGGTTTCCGGCGAGCTACCGCACGCGTGTGCTCGCGTGGTTCACCGTGTCGACGCCGCTGTCGTCGCTGGTCGGCGGCCCGCTGTCGACGTGGCTGCTGCAGCTCGACGGCACGTTCGGGCTCGCCGGCTGGAAGTGGATGTTCATCGTCGAAGGGCTGCCCGCGTGCGCGCTCGGCTTCCTCGTGCTGAAGCTGCTGTCGGATTCGCCGGCGAATGCCGCGTGGCTGTCGGACGACGAGCGGGCCGCGCTGCAGCGCGCGTTCGAGCGCGACGGCGCGGCCGCCGGCCGCAAGAAGCGCTTCGGCGTCGCGCTGCGCGACGTGCGCGTGTACGTGCTGGCGCTGATCTCGTTCGGCTTCACGATGGGTTCGTACGGCATCGGCATCTGGTTGCCGCAAATGCTGAAGGCGCACGGGATGTCGACGATGCAGACCGGCTGGCTCTCCGCGGTGCCGTACTTCTTCGCCACGATCGCGCTGCTGTGGTGGGCGAAACGGGTGGACCGTCGCGGCGGCCCGGTCGCGAACCTGGCGATCGGCTTGTGCATCGGCGCGGTGGCGCTCGGCGTGTCGACCCATTTCCTGACGCTCGGGCCGGCGCTCGTCGGCATCACGCTCGCGCTGATCGGCACGATTGCCGGCCGCACGATCTTCTATACGCTGCCGTCGCGCTTCCTGTCCGGCCAGGCCGCGGCCGGCGGGCTGGCGCTGATCAATTCGATCGGCGCGCTTGGCGGCTTCGCGGGCCCCTATCTCGTCGGCTACCTGAAGGACAGCTTCGGCACCTTCACGGCCGGGATGCTCGGGCTCGCGATCGTGCTGGCGGTCACCACGCTGCTCACGCTGTCGCTGTACGCGTTCGACCGGAGTGAATGACATGACCTTTTCGATCAAACGGCGCCGGTTGATCGGTGCGGCCGCCGCCTCGCTCGCGCTGCCCGCGTTCGCCGAGACGGCAGCCAACGATGGAGTTCCCCGCATGACGCAAAGCAACTACCTCACGGTTCGTCCCGACTGGCTCGCGTCGGCGCTCGAACCCGCGCTCGAGCCCGACCTGCCGATCGTCGACGCGCATCATCACTTCTACGAACGGCCGGGCTGGATCTACATGCTCGACGACTATCTGCAGGACGCGCGCTCGGGCCACAACATCCAGGCGTCCGTCTACATGCAGGCGCAGACGCGTTATCGCGATTCGGGCCCGGCCGAACTGAAGCCGGTGGGCGAGACGGCTTACGTCGCCGGCGTGACCGAGCCGCTTCAGCACGGCCCCGTGGCTGTCGCGAAAGGCATCGTCGGCCACGCGGACCTGCGGCTCGGCGAACGCGTGCGCGACGTGCTGGAAGCGCATGTCGAAGCGGGGCGCGGGAGGTTTCGCGGCGTGCGGCACCTGAGCACGTGGGATGCCGATCCGACGCTCGCCAATCCGCTGTCGGCGGTGCCGCGCGGGCTGCTGCTCGATCCCGCGTACCGGGCCGGCGTCGCGCAACTTGCGTCGCTCGGGCTGTCGTACGACGCGTGGCTGTTCTTCCCGCAGTTGCCCGAATTGTTCGATCTCGCGAAAGCGAACCCGGAGACGCGGATCATCGTCAACCATTGCGGCGGCGTCGTGCGGATCGGCAGCTATGCGGACAAGCGGCCGGAGGTGTTCGAGCGCTGGTCGGCATCGATGCGCACGCTCGCGCAATTGCCGAACGTGTACGTGAAGGTCGGCGGCCTCGGGATGCGGATCAACGGGTTCGATTTCGAGAAAGGCGCGAAGCCGCCGTCCTCGGCGCAACTCGCCGACGCGTGGAAGCCGTGGATGATGACCTGCATCGATGCGTTCGGCCCCGGGCGCTGCATGTTCGAGAGCAATTTCCCGGTCGACAAGGGCTCGTATTCGTTCGTGAACGGCTGGAATGCGTTCAAGCGGCTGACGGTGCAAGCCAGCGCGGACGAGCGCGACGCGCTGTTCCGCGGCACGGTCACGCACGCGTACCGGCTCGGCTGACGCGCGGGCGCGGCGTCACCCGGCTTCCACCAGCGCCGCAAGCCGCGCCAGCGCCATCTCCCAGCCGCTCTCGTTGTCGGCGGCCGGCACGCCGGGCGGCACGCCGTCGTGCACGGCGTCCACGCGCGTGCCGCCCGCTTCGTCGGACAGCGTGATCGTGATCGTCATCGCGCCGCGCAGCATCGGGTCGTCGGTTTCGAATACATCGATCTCGACGATCTGCTGATCGGGCACGAGCGTGACGAAGCGGCCGTGATAGGTGTCGGTGCGCGCGGTGGTCTTGCCGGTGCCGGCCGACGGCGCGTCGTAGCTCAGCGACACGCGCAGCGCGCCGCCTTCGCGCGTGTCGTACGCGTGCACGCGGCAGGTCATGCCGTCGGGCACCTTCCATTGCTCGACCGCGTGCGGGTCGAGCAGCGCGCGATAGACGCGCCCGCGCGGCGCGTTCAGGTGCCGGCTGACCCGGGTCGAATGCGTGTGCGTGTGCAACATGTCGCCTCCCGCGAAGCGTGCGAGACGGTGCACGCCGGCGCCCGGCGTGTCGTCATGCTTCCTTCAGGAATCCTAGGCGCGGGCGCGGCGGCATGCAATGACCGCACGCGAGGCGGCGTTAGCGCAGCGCGGCGGCGAAGTCGTCGAGCTGCGTGATGCAGGTGTTCCAGCCCTCGAAAAAGCCGAGCGCTTCGTGGCGCTCGCGCGTCGCGGCGTCGGGATGCATCACGCGCGCTTCGTAGCGGCTGCCCGCGTCGTCGTCGGCCATCGTGATGATCGCGGTGAAGCCCAGCCACGGGGTCTGCGGCCGCCAGCCGCCCGCGAGCATCGACGTGAACGCGATGCGCGATTCCGGCACGATCTCGAGGAAGCAGCCGGGGTTGTCGCTCGTGCCGCCGTCGGGGCCGCGCATGAACGTGTGGAAAGCGCCGCCCGGCCGCAGGTCGAACGCGCGCACCTCGGTGGTCCATGGTTTCGGGCACCACCATTCCTTCAGTAGCGCGGGGTCGGTCCAGGCGCGCCAGAGCGCCTGGCGCGGGGCGCGCAACGTGCGCGTGATGACGAGATCGTGGGCTTCAGCGGGTTCGACGTGGCTGGCTGACATCGTGCTCCTCCTGGTGACGGCGTTCGACGAATTCGACGAGACGATCGGATCGCGCTTCCCACTGCGCGCGCTGCGCGGCGAGCCATGCCTCGGCCTCGGTCAGCCGGCTGCCGACCAGCGCGCAGGTGCGCGAGCGGCCGGTTTTCCGGGTCGCGACGAGGCCGCTGCGCTCGAGCACCGCGACGTGCTTCATGAACGACGGCAGCGCCATGTCGAACGGCGCGGCCAGCGCGGAGACGGTCCGCTCGCCCTGGCCGAGCGCGCTGACGATCGCGCAGCGCGTCGGATCGGCGAGCGCATGGAACACGTCGCTGATGCAGGATTGAAAGTTATCCATTCGGCTAAGTGTAGGCGATGTTGCAGGCATGCAGCGAACATTTTCGTCACGTACGATAGTGGGGCGGTAACACGCGCCGACCGGACGCCGCGTTGCCGGACGCCCGCCGCCGTCGAACTCGCCTCGACGCCCGGCCGGTATCGTTTCCGATTCCGCCCTATGCCGAACCCGCGCGTGCGGCCCACCTGACTACCGGAGAAGGCATGACCGAACCTGTTACCGTGCGCCGCGTCGGCGCGAGCGAAGCGATGGCTTGTGTCGACGCGCTGGCCGACGTGCTGATCGATTGCGTCGAGGGCGGCGCATCCGTCAGCTTCATGTTGCCGATCGCGCGGCCGACCGCCGTCGCGTTCTGGACGCGCGTGGCCGAGGGCGTCCAGAACGACGAACGCATCCTGCTCGTCGCCGAGGATGCGTCGGGCCGGATCGTCGGCACCGTGCAGGTCGTGACCGCGCAGCCCGAGAACCAGCCGCATCGCGCGGACATCGCGAAGATGCTCGTGTCGCGGTACGCGCGCCGGCAGGGCATCGCCGCGCGGCTGATGGCGGCCGCCGAAGCGGCCGCGCGCGACGCCGGCAAGACCGTGCTCGTGCTCGACACGGTGACGGGCGGCGACGCCGAGCGGCTGTACGAGCGGGCCGGCTGGCAGCGCGTCGGCGTCGTGCCGAACTATGCGCTGATGCCCGACGGCGCGCTGTGCGCGACGACGTATTTCCACAAGCAGCTCGCGTAATGGCATCCGTCGAACCGCCGCCTCGATGAAACGCTCCCACGTCGCTTTCGCCCTCACGGGCCTGCTCGCCGCGCTGCCGATTGCCGCGTATGCGCTCGTCAAGCCGTTGCGCGTCGTCGCGCCCGCGCTGATCCCCGGCGTGTCGTGCCCGAGCGCCGACATCTGCACGGACGATGCCGCGAAGCTCGGCGCGGCGCAGCAGCTCTATCGCGACGGCTCCGCGCGCGCGGCGGCGGCCGTCGGCCCGTTCCGGGCCGCGCCGCGCGTCGTGTTCTGCTCGACGCGCGCGTGTGCCGATGCGTTCGGCCTCGGCGCACGCGCGGGGCTGACGCTCGGCGATTTCGGCGTGGTGATCGCGCCGCGCGGCTGGCAGACCTACTTTCTCGCGCACGAGCTGATCCATCACCGGCAGGCGGAAGTGCTCGGCAACCTCGCCGTCGTGACGAAGCCGCGCTGGCTGATCGAAGGGATGGCGTATGCGCTCAGCGACGATCCGCGCCATCCGCTCGCGCAGCCGTTCGAATCGTGGCGCACGCAGTTTGCCGCGTGGAATGCGGCGCGCGGTGCGCAGCCGCTGTGGGATGCCGCGCGGGCAGTCCGGTAGCGCGCGATGGCGACGCGGTCGCGCGCGAATGGCGATGAGCCGCTATGCCGGCACGGCGGCTGGATCGTCCGGCTGCCCGACGAGCGCGCGGCGCGCCGCATCGAGAATCTCGTCGGCCAACGCGGGATCGGTGCCGGCGACAGCGCGTGACAGCACCAGCGCGCCGACCATCTGGCTGAGAACGGCGATCGCGTCGTCGCGCGCGTCGGCCGCGGCCGAGCCTTCCGTGGCCACCATGCGTTCCAGTCGCTCGAGATACGCGGCGACGCCGCGCGTGTAGCAGGCGCGCGCCGCATCGGTCAGCCGCGGTGCATCGCCCGCGAAGCCCGACAGCGGACAGCCGCCCTCGACGTTGTCGCGATGCGCGCCCGACAGGTACGCCGTTACCTGTTTCGCGACGCTGCCGGCGTTCGGCGAATCCGCGCGATCCTGCATCGCCTTGTCCATCACTTCGGCGACCAGCGCGTCCTTCGACTTGAAATGGTTGTAGAAGCCGCCCTGCGTGAAGCCGGCTTCCTTCATCAATTCCGTCAGCCCGACGGCGTCGACGCCGCGCAGCCGGAACAGCCGCTCGGCGGCCGCGACGATCGCGTGGCGGTTTTCCGCCGCCTGTTGTCTCGAGACGCCCATCGATCCCTCCCTCATTCCTGTAATTGCGTCGATTGAAAAACACAATGGCGATCACCATTGACGTGCCGAAGTCACGCTGGCACCATGCATCGCAAAGACGAGGGTGATCGACATCGAGATTCGAGTGTAGCCGACTTCGCGGACGAAGCGAAGCAACCGGCGCGGCAGGGATCGAAGTCGGTCAGGGTCTGGGGTGCGGCGAGGCGCGGGCGGCGGGACGGCCCGACTTGCGGCACCGATGGTGCAACGGTTCGGTACGCGATGGCAGCGTGTTTTTTCACCGGATTCCGGGCGTGCGGCGAACCGGCACGCGCGGGATTCAATCTCCGAAAGGAAGGATCATGAAGATCGAAGGTGCAGTCGTTTTCATCACGGGCGCGAACCGCGGGCTTGGCCTCGAGTTCGCGAAGCAGGCGCTCGAACGGGGCGCGCGCAAGGTCTATGCGGGCGCGCGCGATCCGGCCAGCGTGACGCTGCCGGGCGTCGTGCCCGTGAAGCTCGACGTGACCGATCCGGCGGCGGTCGCCGCGGCGGCCGATGCGGCGCGCGACGTCACGCTGCTGATCAACAATGCCGGCATCGCGCGGCTCGGCAGCCTGACCGACGAGGGCGCGCCCGACGCATTGCGCGCTCACCTGGAGACCAACGTGTTCGGGATGCTGGCGATGTCGCGCGCATTCGCGGGCACCCTCGCGGCCCACGGCGGCGGCGCGATCCTGAACATCCTGTCGGTCGCGAGCTGGGTGAACCGGCCGATCCTGTCGGGCTACGGCGTATCGAAATCGGCCGCATGGGCGCTGACCAACGGGCTGCGCCATTCGCTGCGCGAGCAGCACACGCAGGTCGTCGGGCTGCATGCCGGTTTCATCGATACCGACCTGACGGCCGGCCTCGACGTGCCGAAGGCCACGCCGGCCGACGTCGTGCGCCAGGCGTACGACGCCATCGAAGCAGGGGCGGAGGAAGTGTCGACCGACGAGTTCACGCGGCAGGTGAAGGCCACGCTGTCGTCGGGCGTCTATCTGGAAGAGCCGGCGCCGCGTTGACGCCACCGGTCGTGCGAACCCGCCGCCCGCGCCGTGAGCGCGGCGGCGGAGCGGCCCGTCAGACCGTCGTGTCGATGATGCCCGGGATCTTCACGTCCGGGTTCACGTCCGCGTCGTAGTCGACGCCGGCGATCTCGAAGCCGAACAGGCGCAGGAATTCGGTCTTGTAGCCCGCGAAGTCGGTCATCTCGTACAGGTTCTCGTTCGTCACCTTGTCCCACATCGCGACGACCTTGTCCTGCACCTGCGGATCGAGTTCCTTGTAGTCCGCGCGCAGGCGGCCTTCTTCGTCGACGTGCGGCGTCGCGCCGTACAGGCTGTCCTTCAGGAGCCCGTACACCTGCTCGATGCAGCCTTCGTGCGTGCCGGTTTCCTTCATCACCTTGAACAGCAGCGACAGGTACAGCGGCATCATCGGGATCGCCGAGCTGGCCTGCGTGACGACGGCCTTCAGCACCGACACGCGCGCATCGCCGCCGTGCGCGGCCAGCTTCTCGCGGATCGACAGCACCTTCTTGTCGAGATCCTTCTTCGCTTCGCCGATCGAGCCGTTCCAGTAGATGTCGTGCGTGACCTGCTCGCCGAGGTACGTGAACGCGGTGGTCTTCGCGCCGTCGGCCAGCACGCCGGCTTCATCGAGCGCGTCGATCCACATCTGCCAGTCCTCGCCGCCCATCACCGCGACGGTGCCGTCGATCTCTTCCTGCGTCGCCGGTTCGAGCGACACTTCGCGGATCACTTCCTTGTCGGTGTCGAGGCCGCGGAACGTGACGGCCTTGCCGACCGGCTTGAGCGTCGAGCTGATGGTTTCGCCGGTCTTCGGATGCGTGCGGCGCGGTGCGGCGAGGCTGTAGACGACCAGATCGACCTTGCCGAGATCCTGCTTGATGGTGTCGATCGTGACCTGCTTGACCTTGTCGGAGAAGGCGTCGCCGTTGATGCTGCGCGCATACAGCCCCTTTTCCGCGGCGAATTTCTCGAACGCGGCGCTGTTGTACCAGCCGGCCGTGCCCGGCTTCGTCTCGCTGCCGGCACGCTCGAAGAACACGCCGAGCGTGTCCGCGCCCGAGCCGAATGCGGCCGAGATCCGGGCGGCGAGGCCGTAGCCGGTCGACGCGCCGATCACGAGCACCTTTTTCGGGCCATTGGCGATCGGGCCGTGCGAAGTCACGTAGTCGATCTGTTCCTTGACGTTGGCTTCGCAGCCGACCGGATGAGTCGTCACGCAGATGAAGCCACGCACGCGCGGTTTGATGATCATGGAAACCTCTTGTCTGAAAGGCGGGGACGGCCTGAAATCGGAAAAATCCCGCGCATTGTAAAGGAAGCAGCCGATCGCGGGCGGACGCGCCCGGAAGGTGCCGGATTGCCCGGTTATTTCTCTCTTGACAGAAATAACTGAAAAAACTAAATTCCCCACCATGGAACTCACACCGATTGCCGAACGATTCATTCTCCACTGGGGCGAAATGGGCTCGCGGTGGGGCGTCAACCGCACCGTCTCGCAGATTCACGCGTTGCTCTACCTGGCCGGCCGGCCGGTTGCGGCCGACGAGATCGCCGAGACGCTCAACGTCGCGCGCTCCAACGTCAGCACGAGCCTGAAGGAGTTGCAGGCGTGGCGGCTCGCGAAGGTCGTGCACGTGCTGGGCGACCGCCGCGACCACTTCGAGACGTCGACCGACATCTGGGAACTGTTCAAGCTGATCGTCGAAGGGCGGCGGCAGCGCGAGATCGAGCCGACGCTCACGGTGCTGCGCGATTGCCTGACGAATCCGGAGATCGCGAACGAGAGCCGCGAGACCGAACAGCGCATCCGCGACACGCTGCAGTTCGTCGAGACGCTGACGACCTGGTCGGACGAGATGCTGCGGCTCAAGCCCGATACGCTGATGAAGGCGCTCGGCATCGGCGCGAAGATCAGCCAGACGGTCAGGCGCAAGCCGTCGAAGTAAGCGGTAACGGGAGAGCGGGCAGCTAGCCCGCTTTTTTCGGGGTTGTTATTTCTGTCTATACAGAAATGACTGTAAATAGAGAGTGAAAATGAACGCAGTCTTGCCGTCGTCCTGCCCGCCCGAGCGCACCGGCGCACACGGCATGACCGTGCTCGTCTGCGGCGCGAACGGCTTCATCGGGCGGGCGCTGTGCGCGCAGCTCGAAGCCGGCGGGCATCGCGTGCTGCGCGGCGTGCGTCACGCGGCCGGCCCGCACGACGTCGCGATCGACTTCGCGTGCGACGTCGATCCGCACGCGTGGCTCGCGCGGCTGAAGGGTGTCGACGTGGTGATCAACGCGGTCGGCGTGCTGGCCGATCGACGCGGCGCGACGCTCGACGCCGTGCATCGCGCCGCGCCGTGCGCGCTCTTTACCGCGTGCTGCCGTGCCGGCGTGCGGCGCGTGATCCAGATCTCGGCGCTCGGCGTCGAGCATGGCGACACGCGGTACTTCGCGAGCAAGCGGGCGGCCGACCGCTTCCTGCAGACACTGCCGATCGACTTCCGCATCGTGCGCCCCGCGCTCGTCTACGGGGCGGCCGGCGCGTCCGCGCGGTTTTTCCGGATGCTCGCGAGCCTGCCCGTGCACGTGCTGCCGGCCGGCGGGCATCAGCGGCTGCGCCCGGTGCATGTCGACGATCTCGCCGAAGTCGTCGCGCGGCTCGTGATGCAGCCGAGCGATTCGCCGTCGGCGCGGGCTCGCCGCGTGATCGACGTGGTCGGCCGCGACGAAGTCGAATACCGCGAGATGCTGGCCGCCTACCGCGCCGCGCTCGGATTTCCGCCGGCGGCCCGCGTGTCGCTGCCGGGCCCGCTGGTCGGCGCGGCGGCCGCGCTGCTCGGCACGCTGCCGGGAGCGATGCTGACACGCGACACCTGGACGATGCTGCGCGGCGGCAACACCGGCGATCCGGCGGCCGCCGCGGCCGTGCTGGGTCGGCCGCCGCGCGGCATCGGCAGCTTCATCGGTGCGGAAGCCGCCGCGCTGCGCCGCGACGCGCTCGCGATGTGGCGGCGCCCGTTGCTGTTGGGCGCGCTCGCGATCGTGTGGATCTGGACGGCCATCGCCAGTGCATTCATCCATCCGCTGCACGCGAGCCTCGCGCTGCTTGCGCCCGCGCACCTGACGGGCATGCCCGCGCTGATCGCGCTCTACGCGGCCAGCGCGGTCGATTTCGCGTTCGGCATCGCGACCGTCGTCGCGCCGTCGCGGCGCCTGTGGGCCGCGCAGGCGGCGCTGATCGTCGCGTACTCGGCGGTCATCGCGGTCACGATGCCGGGCCTGCTGGCCGAACCCTTCGGCCCCGTGCTCAAGAACGTGCCGATTCTCGCCATCCTGTTGATCCTCCATTCAGAAGAAGAACACGCATGAACACCTATCTCGTCATCAAGGCCCTTCACATCCTGTCCTCGGTGCTGCTGGTCGGCACGGGGTTCGGCACCGCGTTCTACCTGTTCTTCGCGAACCGCACGCGGTCGGTGCCCGCGATCGCGGCCGTGTCGCGGCTCGTGGTGCGCGCGGACTGGTGGTTCACGACGCCGGCCGTGATCTTCCAGCCGGCGTCCGGGCTGTGGCTCGCGCACACGGCGGGCTGGCCGTGGCATACGCCGTGGCTGCTCGCGTCGATCGTGCTGTACGCGGTCGCCGGTGCGTGCTGGCTGCCGGTCGTCTGGCTGCAACTCGAACTTGCATCGATGGCGAAGCTTGCGCACGCGAACGGCGATGCCGCATTGCCAGCGCGCTACTGGCGCTACGCGAAGCGCTGGGAGCTGCTCGGTTATCCGGCGTTCTTCGCGATGCTGACCGTCTATTTCCTGATGGTGGTCAAGCCGATGTAAGCCGGTCGTCGTCGCACGGGAGCGGCGGCGTACGCGGGACAGCAGTCGATCGGTTCATGATGCTTGCGAAAACAAGAAGGAATGCAAAGCATGAATACAAATGAATTGGTGCTGTATTTCGATGGGCGATGTCCGTTATGCGTCGCGGAAATCCGGCGTTTCGGCGAACACGACGTGCGACACCGGCTCGCGTTCGTCGACATCGCCGAGCCGGGTTTCGATCCGGCGCCGCTGGGCGTCGACCTGACCGCGCTGAATCGCGAACTGCATGCGCGTCTACCCGACGGACGCATGCTGACCGGCATCGACAGCATCCTCGCTGCTCACACGCTACTCGGCCGTCGCGGGCTCGTCCGGCTGCTTCGCGTGCCGGCGATGCGTGCCGTATTCGCATCGCTGTATCGCCGCCTGGCAGGCAATCGGCAAGCGGTATCGCGGTGGCTCGGGTATCGCGCAGAAGCCTGCTGCGAAGGCGGTACGTGCAGCATCGGCAGGAACGCCGAAAGCGCAGCAGCGAATCGCCCGCCACAAGACATCCCGCGCCGCATCGTCGTGCGCTGGATGTACGCAGCCGCAATCGTGCATCTGCTCGTCGGCGTGGTGCTTCCGTGGATCGCGGGCGCATCCTGGCTCGACGCGTATCACCGCGGCATCGAGCGGCATTTCTGGTCGGCAGCGGCACCCGGAGCCGCGCGCGCCCAGCAGGTCTGGTGGATGTCGCTGCTCGGCGCGACGGTGCAGTGCGCCGCGATCTGGATGCTCGCGCTCGTTCATCTCGGCAACCGGTTACGGAAACGGGAAGTATGGGGCTGGCTGCTGGCCGGCCTGTTGATCTGGGCGCCGCAGGACATGCTGTTGTCGTGGCAGGCGCAGGTGTGGGGCCATGTAGTGATCGACGTCGTCGCGCTCGTCGCGATGGTGCCGCCGCTGGTCTGGCTGTGGAGGAGGGATACCGCATGAACACGTTGCCTGCTTTCGACTGGGCGCTCAACCTGCTGATCGTGCAGGGCGCGATGGGCGCATTCGATACGCTCTACCATCACGAACTCACGCAGGACCTGCCGCACAGCCCGCGCGCGCGGCTCGAACTGGCGATTCACGCGGTACGGTCCGTGCTCTACGGCCTCGTGTTCGCGTCGATCGCGAACGTCGCATTTCATGGCGCGTGGGTCGCGGCCCTCGCGGCGGTCGTGTTCGTCGAGGTGGTGCTGACGTTGTGGGATTTCATCGTCGAGGACCAGAGCCGCAAGCTGCCGGCGACCGAGCGCGTGCTGCACACGCTGCTGGCCGTCAACGGCGGCGCGCTGTTCGGGATGATCGCGATGCAACTCGCCGCGTGGGCGGCCGAGCCGACGGCGCTGCACGCGATCGACGTCGGCTGGCGCGGCTGGCTGCTCAACCTGTTTGCCGTCGGCGTGACGGTATCGGGCGTGCGCGACGGGATCGCCGCGTGCCGCCTCGCGCGCCGCGCGCCGGACACCAACCCGTTCGCGGGGCAGCGGCCCGGCCACGTGCTCGTCACCGGCGGCACCGGCTTCATCGGCGAAACGCTCGTCAACCAGTTGCTCGACGCAGGGCAGACGGTCACGTTGCTGGCGCGCGATCCGCTGCGCGCCGCCTACCTCTTTCAAGGCCGCGTGCGCAGCGTGACGTCCATCGACCAGTTGCAGCCGCACGAGCGCTTCGACACGGTCGTCAATCTCGCCGGCGCGCCGGTGCTGGGCGCGCGCTGGAGCAAGCGCCGGCAGGCGCTGCTGCTCGCCAGCCGCGTCGGCGTGACGCAGGCGCTGATGCGCTGGGTGGAAACCGCCGAGGTCAAGCCGCGCACGTGGATCCAGGCGTCCGCGATCGGCTACTACGGCGTGCGGCCGGGCGACGAACGGCTCGACGAAGGCAGCAGCGCAGGCACCGGTTTCATGTCGGATCTGTGCCGGCGGTGGGAGGCGGCCGCCCAGCCGCTCGAGCGGCACGGCGTGCGCGCGGTGGTGCTGCGGCTGGGCATCGTGTTCGGCCCCGGCGGCGCGTTGCGCCCGATGCTGCTGCCGCATTACTTCGGGCTGGGCGGCTGCTTCGGCGACGGTGCGCAGGTGATGAGCTGGATTCACCGCGACGACGTGCTGCGAATCGTGGCGCGCGCGATGTCGAATCCGGGCATGCACGGCGTCTACAACGCGGTCGCACCGGTGCCGCTGACCCAGCGCGCATTCGTGCAGGTCGTGACGAAGGTGCTGCGCCGCCCCGCATTTCTGCACATGCCCGCCGCGCCGCTGCGCGCCGCGATGGGCGAGATGGCCGAGCTGCTGCTGGACGGGCAGCGCGTGATGCCGGCACGCCTGCATCAGGACGGGTTCATGTTCCGCTTCCCGACGGCCGAGCACGCGCTGCGTGACCTGACGAACCGGCCGCACACCGATTTCGCGCCCGCGGCCTGCCGTTTCCCGCGCGGTCGTGTATAAATTCGGCGTGAACGCGTTCGGAGCGTGCCGTGCGCCCCGAACACGCCGCACCCGACCTCACAAGGAGACTGCATGCTGCACGTCCTCGGCAAGATTCCGTCCATCAACGTCCGCAAGGTGCTGTGGCTGTGCACCGAACTGAACCTGCCGTTCGAACAGGAAGACTGGGGCGCGGGCTTCCGCACGACCCACGATCCGGCCTATCTCGCGCTGAATCCGAACGCGCTCGTGCCCGTCATCAAGGACGACGATTTCGTGCTCTGGGAATCGAACACGATCATCCGTTACCTCGCGAACCGCTACGGCGGCGATGCGCTGTATCCGGCCGAGCCGCAGGCGCGTGCGCGGGTCGACCAGTGGATCGACTGGCAGGGTTCGGACCTGAACCGCTCGTGGGTCGGCGCCTTCCTCGGCCTCGTGCGCAAGTCGCCCGACCACCAGGATCCGAACGGCATTGCGCAGTCGATCGCCGGCTGGACGACGCACATGCGCGTGCTGAATGCGCAACTCGAAAGGACCGGCGCGTACGTGGCCGGCAACACCTTCACGCTCGCGGATATTCCGATCGGCCTGTCGGCGAACCGCTGGTTCGGCACGCCGTTCGAGCATCCGGACCTGCCGGCGGTGTCGCGCTATGTCGAACGTCTCGCGACGCGCGAAGGTTTCAGGCAATACGGCGGCAGCGCGAATCCGTAACGCAGCGCAGGCCGCGCTTGAAGCGGCGGTAGTGCAATCGCCGCCGCTTCACGATCGATTCACCGGCGCGCCTTCCGTCGTCACGCACCGGGCGCCGGCACCGCATCGAGCACGCGGGCGAGAAACGCCTCGTGATTCCACGCGGCTTCCGGCCGCGACAGCCCGAGCCGCACGACCACCAGCTCGCGGCTCGGCACCACGCTCACGAACTGGCCTTCATGGCCGACCGCATGAAACGCGTCGGCCGGCATCGTCCGCGCGTGCGGCTCGCGATCGTTGAACGGCTCCGGCACCTTGACCCACAGCTGCGCGCCGAATTCCTGCCGCGACGACTGCGGCGTCGCGCGCGTCAGGTAGCGCACCCAGCCTTCCGGCAGCAGCCGCTGCCCGTTCCATACGCCGTCCTGCAGCAGAAGCTGTCCGAAGCGCGCCCAGTCGCGTGCGCTCGCATACATGTACGACGCGCTGACGAGCGTGCCGGACGCGTCGGGTTCGAACACCGCGCTGCGCATCCCGAGCGGCGCGAACAACGCGCGGCGCGGAAACGCAAGATAGTCCGCGTCGCTGCCGCCCAGCGCTTCGCGCATCACGCGTGCCACGATCGCACTCGTGCCGCTCGAGTACGACCACCGCGTGCCGGGCGTCGCGGCCAGCGGCTTCGCCGACGCGAACCGCGCGGTATCGGGCTGCATGAACAGCATCACCGCGACGTCGGACAGCGGGTCGTCGTAGTCCTCGTTGAACTGCAGGCCGCTCGTCATCCGCAGCAGCTCGTCGAGCGTGATGGCCGCGCGCGGATCGCCGCTGCCGCGCCATTCGGGCAGCAGCGCCGACGCGTCCGGCGACAGCTTGTGCTGCGCGACCAGCGCGCCGACCAGCGCGGCCGTGACGGTCTTCGTCATCGACCAGCCAGGCAGCGGCGTATCGGCCGTGAAGCCGGGCGCATAGCGTTCGGCGATCACGTGGCCGCGCCACATCACGACGACCGCGCGCGTGCGCCGCGGCCGCGCCGGATCGGGTTCGTCGAATGCGCGATCGAGCGCGGCCTGCAACTGGTGCGCGTCGATGCCGGCGGGCGGCGTGGCC
>NZ_JACFYV010000076.1:0-27908 GCF_016759955.1 Burkholderia sp. KCJ3K979 | reverse complement strand
GCCCATCACGATGCGCGGCGGATGACAGCCGATCACGCGCAGCACGCCGGCGATGATCGGATCGAGCATCCCCGCGTCGGTGAGGATTCCGAAAAATAGAATCGCAAAAACGAACATCCCCGCGATCGGGCCGATGTTCTGTACGCCGTGCACGACGAACTTGCCGGTCTGCAGCCCGAAACCGGCCGCGAGCGACGCGGCGACCGGCACGACGATCAGCGCGACGAGCGGCGACAGCCGCTTCGTGATGATCAGGCCGAACAGCGCGACGATGGCGACCGCGCCGGTCCATGCGAGCATGATGCGTCTCCTCTTCAGCCGGCGCGCATCGAGCGGCGTGTCGATGCGCGGGCCGGCGTGATGTCCGAATGATGGTGTGCGCGGCGCGTGGCCGGGCGCCGCAATGCGGCACGGTCGGCGGCCGCGATGCCGGTCAGGTCCGGCGGTTGTCGTTGTCGTCGTTGTCGGCCGCGAACACCTGCGCCGCATGTTCGTTCAGCGCGGGCGGCGCACGCCGATACGTAGCCGGCGTGCGGCCGAGCTTGATCGGCGACGCGATGCCGCGATGCCGGCCCAGCTCGACCTTCATCCGCCGATGCGCGACATGCGGGTGGTCGAGCGCCGCATCGAGCCCGAGCACGGGCGCGCACGGCACGCCGCGGCGCATCAGTCGTTCGGCGAGCGTCGCGCCGTCGTGCGCGGCCAGCGCCGTTTCGAGCAGCGTGCGCAGCGCGGCGCGGTGCTGGCTGCGCGCGCGGTTGTCCGCGAAACGCGGATCGTCGAGCCAGTCGCGCGTGCCGAGCACGTCGCACAGCGCGGCGAACTGCCCGTTGTTGCCGACCGCCAGGAAGATGTCGACGCCCGCGGTCGGAAAGCTGTCGTACGGCGTGATGTTCGGATGCGCGTTGCCGGTGCGCACGGGTGCCTTGCCCGAATGGAAGAAGTTCGGCGTATGTGGATGCAGGATCGACAGCGCGCAGTCGAACAGCGTCGATTCGACGAACTGGCCGCGGCCGCTGGCGTCGCGTTCGCGCAGCGCCATCAGCACGCCGAGCGCCGCGTTCAACCCTGTGACGAGATCGACGATCGGCACGCCGACCCGCAGCGGCGCGCCACCGGCTTCGCCGTTGACGCTCATCAGCCCGGCGAGCGCTTGCACGGCCGCGTCGTAGCCCGGCAGGCCGCCGAGCGGGCCGTCCGCGCCGAAACCCGACACGCGGCAATGGACGAGGCGCGGAAACCGCGCATGCAGCGCGTCGAAGCCGAGCCCCCAGCGCTCCATCGTGCCGATCTTGAAGTTCTCGACGAGCGCGTCCGCGTGTTCGAGCAGCCCGAGCAGCCGCTCGCGATCGGCCGGCTGCGTCAGGTCGAGCGCGACGCCGAGCTTGTTGCGGTTCACGCCGAGGAAGTACGACGCGGTGTCGCCGTCGAATGGCGGGCCCCATGTGCGCGTCTCGTCGCCGGACGGCGGTTCGACCTTGATCACCTCCGCGCCGTGATCGGCGAGGATCTGGGTCGCGTACGGGCCGCCCAGCACCCGCGACAGATCGATGATGCGCAATCCCGCCAGCGCGCCCTGCTGCTCGTGTTCCGCCATGCGTCTCGCTCCTGGTTCCGGTTGATCGGACTGCCGGTTCCGGCGGCCCGGCGCTTGCACGCGGCTTCCCGGATTCGACGAATAATTCTTGTGTGTGAATTTATATTCACACCGAGGAATTGTGTTGTCAAGCCCGGACGGACCCGGCCGCCGCGCGGAGAACGTCGCCGCGCGCAAGCGGGGACGACATCGAACACGGGCCGGTTGCGGTCGCGCCCCGCCGTTCGCTAAGCTGGCGGGCAAGGTTCATCTCCATCAATGACAAGGCGAAATATTCATGAAACGGTTGTGGCTGGCGGCCTTCGTACTCGCATCGACGCTGGGCGTCGCGCACGCGCAAAACCAGACTTTCCACTTCGGTGAAGGACAAACCGGGGTATCGGGCGCGGCGCCGCACGCTGCCGCGCCCACCGCCCGGCCCGCGCCTGCACGCCGGCACGTCACCGCGCCGTCGCCGCATCACCGGCGTGCCGTTCACAAGCGTCGTCATTCGCGCCACGCGAAGCCGGCGCGCAGCGGAATCTATACGCACGCGTGAGCCGTCGTCCGTGGCACGACCGCGGTGCACGGAACTGTCACGAACGGCCGGTATCATCGGCGCGGCGGCCTGCATGCCGTCGCCGTCTGCTGCCGGCCCCCGCATGGCCGGCGCCGGTTTTTCTCCACGATTCAGCACCTGTTTTGCCGAACATGAGCACCGGGCCGGATACCCTCGCCGTCATCAAGGAACGCGCCACGATCGTGTGCCGCCAGCGCAGCAGCGTGCTGCTGGTCGCGCGCACCGCGGCGCGCTGGTCGCTGCCCGGCGGCACGATCCGGCGCGGCGAGACGCCGCTCGAGGCCGCGCAGCGGGAGCTCGCGGAGGAAACGCGGCTGGAGGGGCTCGCGCTCGACTACGCGGTGCAGTTCGGCGGACTGACGAAGCTGCATCACGTGTTCGTGGCCGACGTGCCGGCGCACCTGACGCCGCGTGCCAGCAACGAGATCGCCCGCTGCAAGTGGTTCACCGTCGACAGGCTCGACACGCTGCAGGCCAGCGTGCCGACGCGCAAGATCATCGAGCTCCTGCGGCTCGACTGTTTTTCTGCGTTCGCGAGCGGGCCGCTGCGCTGAGATCGATGTCGGCTCGGGCACCGATTGCGGCGATTACGCGCGCAGGAACGGGCCGGCCTTGCGTTCGAGCAGGGCGACGAGTTCGGGCTGCATGAATGCGTAGCGGTCGGGAATGTCGAGGCAGACGATCTTCCGGTGCTTCAGATGCGCGCCGAATTGCGCCGACAGCCTGGCCCGGTGCGCGCGCTCCATCACGAACACGATGTCCGCCCAGTCGAGTTGCTCGACGGAGAGCCGCACGTCCGCGTCGGGCGCGAGGCCCGCGGAGTCGGTTTGGATGCCGGGCCACGCGGCGAACACGGCTTCGGCCGTCGGGCTGCGCAGCCGGTTGCGGCTGCAGATGAACAGTGCGCGTGTCATGTCGCTGCGCGGCGCCCGAGGGGGCTCAACCTTGCGGAATCGTGCCCGGCCGCACGTACGCGAGCATGTGCGGCACGTAATCGGCCTTGCCGAGCTCGACGCCGTGATGGCGCAGGATCGCGTACGCGGCGATCGCGTGGAAGTAGAACTGCGGCAGCGCCCAGTCGCGCGCATACTGTTCGCCCGTCATGTCGAACGCGATCCCGTTCGGCAGTTCGAGCGCGATCGGCAGCGCGGCGCCGCCGTCGAGCGCATCGGGGGCGAGTTCGCCGAGAAAGGCGAGCGTGCCGGCGATGATCGCTTGCGCATCGGCCGGCGAACCGGGTTGCGCATCCGCGTTCCAGCCCGCCTCGCGCAAGGCCAGCAACGCCGCCGGCAGCGGTTCGCCGCGCAGCCGGTAAACCGGCTCCATCGCCTGGAAACACGAGAAGCGAACCTGGGCGGAGAGCGGATACATGTCGGGGGCGAGCCTCAGCGTCATCGCCGCGTCGGGTTCGTCGCCCGCGGCCCGCCGATGGGCGACCGCCTTGTCGAGCCACGCGGACTGCGCGCGCAACATCTGGGTGTAGGTCGGAACGAGAAGTTGGGTGGGTGACACGCATGCGCTCCTGTGTTGGGGTTCTCGCCCCACGATAGCAGCGTCGGCGCGAACCTGCATCCTGGCCGGGCGCCGACGTGTGCCGTTACGGCTTGCCGTGCCGCGCCAGGAAGCGGTCTAGCTGCGACGCGAACGTCTTGCCGTCGCGCGCGCTGAACGGCGCCGGCCCGCCCGTATCGATGCCCGCGCTGCGCAACTGCTCCATCATCGCGCGCGTCGACAGGCGCTCCTCGATGTTCTCGCGGCTGAACCAGTTGCCGCGCGGGTCGAGCGCATGCGCGCCCTTGTCGAGCACGGCGGCGGCCAGCGGGATGTCGGCGGTGATCACGAGATCGCCGGGTTCCGCCAGCTCGACGATGCGCGCGTCGGCCACGTCGAAGCCGGCCGGCACCTGCACGGCCTTGATGAACGGCGACGGCGGCGTGCGTAGAAACTGGTTCGCGACCAGCGTCACGCAGATCTCGGCACGACGCGCGGCGCGGAACAGCATGTCCTTGATGACGGCGGGACACGCGTCGGCATCGACCAGTACTTGCATGACGGGGGTTTCCAGTGAGCGGAAGCAGAAGCGGCGATCATAGCGCACCGCCGGCCGGCCATCAGCCGGCGAGATCGGTGCGAAGCGCGTCGGCCGTCATCCACTGCGCGCCCCACGCCGCGGCGAGCCGCGCGCCCTGCCCGATCCGCACGGCCGCGTCGTCGAAGTCGACGAACACGACGTGATCGGCCGCCGCCGGTCTGGCCGGCATCTCGCGCGTGCGCCCGTCGGACAGCACCCACAGCCAGCGCTGCTTGCCCGGCTCGCGGCGCGCAGCGCTGGCCAGCAAGCGTGCGGCGGCCGCGATGCCGTCCGCGAGCGGCGTGCCGCCGCCGCCGTCGACCGGTTCTAGCCAGCGCGCGTTCCACCAGCGCGGCACGGCGGGGCCGAAGCGCCGCGCGGCGCCTTGGCCGCCGAAGCAAATCAGCGCGGTTTCGACCCGCTCACGCGCGGCCTGATCGAAATACGCGACGATCAGCCCCTTCGCGAGCGCGAGCCGGTCGTGCGACAACATCGACGCCGAACAGTCGAGCACGAAGCAATGCAGCGCACGCGGCGTGCCCGCGCGTTTCCCGAAGCGCAGATGCCCGCGATGCAGCGGGCCGCCGCGTTTCGCGGCGAGCGTCGCCGGCCACGCGACGGCCGTGCCGGCGCGCACCGTGCCCGGCACGCGCGCGGCCGCGCCTGACTGCCATCGAGGACCGCGAATCGCGTTCGCGGCGGCGCCGGCTCGATGGCTCAGCGTTTTTTTAGCGGCAGCGGTACCACGCTTTTCACGTCGCGCAGCCCCGCCGGTTCGGGCGGCAAGTAGCCCCAGTCGCCCTGCGATGCGGACGCGTCGGCCTTCGTGTCGTCCTGTCGCTTGTCAGGCTGCCGTGGTGTGTCCGACCGCGAACGATCGTCGCGTTCGCCACCGTGTTGCGACGACGACTGCGACGGCGGCGGCCCCGCGTGGCGCCGGTGCCGCAGCACGGCTTCGGCCACGCGCGCCACATGCGATACCGTCACCGCGTCGTCCTGTTCCAGTGCGGCCAGCGCACGCGCGGCGCGCAGCATCACGAGATCGGCCCGCAACCCGTCGACGGCCGCGTCGATGCACAGTGCGCTGACGTGCGCATGGACCGCATCGTCGAAATCGAGCGCCGGCAGCCGCGCGCGCGCCGCATGAATGCGGTCCGCGAGTTCCTGCTGGGCCGCCGCATGACGCGCGCGAAACGCATCCGGATCGAGATCGAACGCGAGTCGCGCCTTCACGATCCGCTCGCGCTGGGCGGCGTCGAAGCAGTTCTCCAGCTCGACCATCAGCCCGAAGCGGTCCAGCAACTGCGGGCGCAACTCGCCCTCCTCGGGGTTCATCGTGCCGACCAGCACGAAACGCGCATCGTGCGCATGCGACACGCCATCGCGCTCGACGATGTTCACGCCGCTCGCGGCGACGTCGAGCAGCGTATCGACGAGCCCGTCGGCAAGCAGGTTCACTTCGTCGACGTACAGCACGCCGAGATGCGCGCGCGCCAGCAGGCCGGGCCGAAAACGCACGCCGTTTTCGGCCAGCGCATGCGCGAGATCGAGCGTGCCCGTCACCTGCTCGTCGCTCGCCGACAGCGGCAGCGTGACGAACTGCCCTTCCGGCAGCAGCTCCGCCAGGCCGCGCGCGGCCGTCGATTTCGCGGTGCCGCGCGGGCCGCTGACGAGCACGCCGCCGAGCGACGGGTCGATCGCGGCAAGCAGCAGCGCCTGCTGCAACGCGTCCTGCGCGACGAGCGCCGCAAACGGAAAAACCGCGCGGGCGCGGTGAGTGGTCGGATCGGTCATGGCCGTCCTCCTTCCTGGCGTTGTTCGCTGGCGAGCCACACCGCTTCGATCCGCTCGCGATAGGGGCCGGGCTGCTGCCACAGCCCGCGCTGCATCGCTTCGACGAAGCGTTCGCAGATGCCGTGCAGCGCCTTCGGGTTGTGCCGTTCGAGGAACGCGCGGGTGGCGTCGTCGAACAGGTACGCGTCGGCGACGAGCGCGTACTGATGATCGGACAGCACGCGCGCGGTCGCGTCATAGCCGTACAGGTAGTCGACGGTCGCGGCCAGCTCGGCCGCGCCCTTGTAGCCGTGACGCTTCACGCCGTCGAGCCATTTCGGATTGACGACGCGCGAGCGGATCACGCGGGCGATCTCCTCGCGCAGCGTGCGCATCTTCGGCGCGACCGGGTTCGCATGGTCGCCGTGGTAGATGCTCGGCTGCTGCCCGGACAGGTGCCGCACGGCCGCCGTCATCCCGCCCTGGAACTGGTAGTAGTCGTTCGAATCGAGGATGTCGTGCTCGCGGCTGTCCTGGTTCTGCACGACGACGTCGATCGTCGCCAGCCTTTCGCCGAACACGTCGGGCGCTGCATCGCCCGCGCTGTTCTGCGCGTACGCATGGCCGCCCCATTGACGGTAGGCATCCGCGAGATCGGCGTCGGTCTGCCAGCGGCGCTGGTCGATCAGGTCCTGCAGGCCCGCGCCGTAGCTGCCCGGCCGTGCGCCGAACACGCGCCAGCCGGCGCGCCGGCGCGCTTCGTCGGGCGCCACGCCCTGCACGATCCACTTCTCCCGTTCGCGCTCGATGCGTGCGCGAATCGGGTTCAGCTCTTCGGGCTCGTCGAGCGCGGCGACGGCCTGCACGGCCGCGTCGAACAGGTGCATCAGGTTCGGGAACGCGTCGCGGAAGAAACCCGACACGCGCAGCGTCACGTCGATGCGTGGCCGGTCGAAGATCTCGATCGGCAGGATCTCGAAGTCGGTCACGCGATGGCTGCCGTGCGCCCATTTCGGCCGCACGCCGATCAGTGCGAACGCCTGCGCGATGTCGTCGCCGCCGGTGCGCATCGTGGCCGTCCCCCACACCGACAGCCCGATCGCGCGCGGATAGTCGCCGTGATCCTGCAGATGGCGTTCGATCAGTTGTTGCGCGGATTTCAGGCCGAGCGACCACGCGGCCTGCGTCGGCACCGCGCGCGTATCGACCGAGTAGAAGTTGCGGCCCGTGGGCAGCACGTCGGGACGGCCGCGCGACGGCGAGCCGCTCGGCCCCGGGGGTACGAAGCGGCCGTCGAGCCCGCGCAGCAGCTGACGCATTTCCTCACCGCCGCACGCATCGAGTGCGGGCAACAGCGTCGAACGCACGCGTTCCAGCACCGCGAGCGTATGCGGCCATGCGCCGGGCGGCGGCATGTCGATGCCGAGTTCGTCTGAAGCGCCGCCGCACACGGCGTCCAGCCAGTGCTGCGCAAGCCGTTCGAGCCGCTCGCGCGTATCGCCGGCATGACGCCACGGCGACGCGTCGAGCGCCTGCAGCACGGCCGGCCGCGGCCCGGTCCACGGCGCGGCCCAGTCGGCTGCGAGCGGATCGAAAGCGTCGCCGAGCGCGAGGTCACGCGCGAGTGCGCCGATCAGCCCGGCCCGTTCGCCCTTGCCGTCGCCGACCGGAAAACGAGCCAACGCGAGCAGCGTGTCGCGCCGCTGGCGCTCGACCGGCGACGCGCCGAACACGTGCAGCCCGTCGCGAATCTGTGCTTCCTTCAATTCGCACAGCCACGCGTCGACGCGCGTGAGCAGCGCATCCTCGTCGCCCGCATCGCGCGGCGGCGACACGCTCAGCTCGTCGTGCAGCCGATGCTCGGCGATCGTCGCGAGGATCGTCTTGCGCAACAGCTTCGCGCGCCGCGCATCGACCATCAGCGCTTCGTAGTATTCGTCGACCTGCCGTTCGAGATCCTGCAGCGGGCCGTAGTTTTCCGCGCGCGTGAGCGGCGGCATCAGGTGATCGACGATCACGGCTTGCGCGCGGCGCTTCGCCTGGCTGCCCTCGCCCGGATCGTTGACGATGAACGGATACAGGTGCGGCAGCGGCCCGAGCGTCAGGTCGGGCCAGCACGCGTCGGACAGCGCGACGCTCTTGCCCGGCAGCCACTCGAGATTGCCGTGCTTGCCGAGATGGATGACCGCGTCGACGCGATACGCATCGCGCAGCCAGAAATAGAACGCAAGATACGCGTGCGGCGGCACGAGATCCGCATCGTGGTAGCTCGCGTAGTCGTTCTCGCCGCGCGAGCGCGACGGCTGGATGCCGACGAACACGTTGCCCGCGCGCCAGCCGGCGATCGTGAAACGCCATTGCCGCAGCGTCGGGTCCGCTTCGGGCGGCCCCCAGCGTGCGTTCAGCGCGTCGCGTACGGCCGCCGGCAGCCGCGCGAAACGCGCGACGTAGTCGGCCAGCGCGTAACTCTGAAACGCGGGACGCAGCGTGCGCACGGCGGGATCGTTGGTCACGCCTTCGGTGAGTCGCGCGATCAGCGCGTCGCCGTCGGGCGGCAGGTCGGCCACCGTGTAGCCAGCGTCGCGCAGCGCCGCGAGCACGCACAGCGCGGAGGCCGGCGTGTCGAGCCCGACACCGTTGCCGATCCGCCCTTCGCTTTGCGGATAGTTGGCGAGAATCAGCGCGATGCGCTTGTCGGCGTTGTCCAGCGTACGCAGCCGGCACCAGCCGCGCGCGAGCGCCGCGACGAACGCGATCCGCTCCGCATCCGGCTGGTAGCGCACGACGTCGACCTCGGTATGCGGGCAGCGATACGCGAGCCCCTTGAAGCTCACCGCGCGCGTGACGATGCGCCCGTCGACTTCGGGCAGCGCGATGTGCATCGCGATGTCGCGTGCGTGCAGGCCCTGGTTGTCGGCCACCCACGCATCGCGATTGCCGCCGGACAGGATCACCTGCAGCACCGGCGCGTCGCCCGCGAGCACGTCGGGCTCGGGGCTGTCGATCGCGCCGGCCGCGAACGCGGTGGTATTCAGCACGAGCGCGACGCCGTGCGTATCGCAGAGCTGCGTGATGACCTCGCGGCTCACCGCATCCTTCAGCGACGTCACCGCGATCGGCAGCGGGTTCAGCCCTTCGTCGATCAGTGCGTCGGCCAGCGCGTCGAACACGGCCGTGTTCGCGGCCTGCCAGTGCGCGCGATAGAACAGGATCGCGACGACCGGCGCGCCGGGCGTCCAGCGCGGCCGCCAGTCGTCGACGCTCGCGCGGTCGCGCGCCGGGTGATACAGCGCGGCGGCCGGCAGCGGGCGCGGCGGTTCGGGTTCGTCGCCGAAGCCGAACGTGTGAAACGCGATGCTGCGCAGCAGCGCGTCGGCGTTGTGCACGCCGCCTTCGCGCAGGTAGCGCCACCACAGTCGGCACAGCTCGGGCTTGACCGTGCTTTTCGCGACGAGATTCGGGTCTTCCTGCAGGTCGCCCGAGAACATCGCGAGCTGCTGCCCGCGCTTCGATGCGAGCGACACGGCCTGCTCGATCCCGTACGGCCAGTACGCTTCGCCGCCGAGATGATCGATCACGACCGTCTTTGCGTGACGCAGCACGTCGTCGACGTAGAAATCGACCGACGCCGGCTGGCGCAGGAACGTGACGTTCGCGAGCCGCACGCTCGGGAACCCGGCGGGCAAGTGCGGCACGACGCTCGCGAGCAGCGACAGCGTCGTGTCGGCCGAACTCAGGATCACGATGTCGGCCGGCTGCTGGTCGATCCGGACGACGCCCTGCGTATCGTCGACGAAGCCGCCCGGCGTGGTGCGCAGCAGATGCATCGTGCGTTACGCCTGTTGCGGCTCGGCCGCGCACGCGGCGTCGAACGCGCGTTGCAGCGCGGCCGCGTCGAGATCTTCGCCGATCAGCACGAAGCGGCTCGCGCGCGTTTCGCCGTCCTGCCAGCGGCGGTCGAAATAGCTGTCGAAGCGGCGGCCGACACCCTGGATCACGAGCCGCATCGGCGCGCCGGGCAGCGCGGCGAAGCCTTTCGCGCGATAGATCGTGTGCGCTTCGACCACGCACTGCAGCGCGGCGATCGTCGCTTCGCGCGTGCCCGCGTCGCCCGATACCACCACCGAGTCGAAATCGTCGTGATGGTGATCGTGATCGCCGTCGTCGGCCGAGCCGTGATGGTCGTGACGCAGGTGGATCGTTTCCTCCGATGCCGACTCCAGCCCGAGCAGCAGCGCGAGGTCGAGTTCGCCGCGCGTCGCGCGCACGATCTTCACCTGCGGCGGGATCTCGTCGCGGATCGCGGTTTCGATCCGCGCGAACTCGGCGTCACCCACGAGGTCGGCCTTGTTCACGATCACGAGATCGGCGGACGACAGTTGATCGGCGAACAGTTCGTGCAGCGGCGATTCGTGATCGAGGTTCGGATCGGCGCGGCGCTGCGCGTCGACGGCCTGCGGGTTTTCCGCGAACTGGCCGCTCGCGGCGGCCGGCCCGTCGACGACGGTCACGACCGCGTCGACCGTGAAGCTGTTGCGGATCGTCGGCCAGTTGAACGCCTGCACGAGCGGCTTCGGCAGCGCGAGGCCCGACGTCTCGATCAGCACGTGGTCGATGTCCGCGCGGCGCTCGACGAGCGCCTCCATCACCGGATAGAACTCTTCCTGCACGGTGCAGCACAGGCAGCCGTTCGCGAGTTCGTACAGTTGGCCCGATGCTTCGCCCTGCGCGCCGTCGGCATCGTCGCAACCGATGCCGCAGCCCTTGAGGATTTCGCCGTCGATGCCGAGCTCGCCGAATTCGTTGACGATCACCGCGATGCGGCGGCCTTCGGCGTGCTGCAGGATGTGGCGCATCAGCGTCGTCTTGCCGCTGCCGAGAAAGCCCGTGACGATCGTGACGGGAAGCTTGCGTAGGGTCATGGTAGGTCCGGTGTCGAAGAGGAAATCAGGACGGGATCGTCGCGTCGGTGGCGGCGCGGCAATTCAGCGGGCGGTACGCGGGAAGCTCGCCGCGTGATCCGCGCGGACTGCCGCACGGCGGGCGGAACAACGAATCGGACATGGTGCTCCCTTGCGAACGGTCGACATCGTGAATGCCAACACGGCTGCGGCGTGCCCCGCCCGTGCCGCGCCGTTCGCCGTGCCGGCCCGGGCGCGTTCGCGCGGAGGCAGATCGGAGGAGACAGCAGGAAACACCGGGCGTCGGGCCGGCTGCGGCCGTGGACGATGCGCCGCCTCCCCGCGGCGCTGAACCCCAACGTTTAGGCCGGTATCCGGGCTGACGAACACGCCGCTTCGCCTTCCCGGATACGCGCGGCATCCAGTGGCGGTCGTCCGCATGCGCGTGGCATGCGGCGAAGCGGCGGTGCGTGGCGCTTGCGCGCGACGCGTTCGCTTACCGTTGCGGGGGCAGCACAGGTTGGCTCGACTGCGGCGCAGGCGGGCTCCCTGTTTCCCGTTTAACTGCGCACGCCGGAGCGGCGCGCGCGAGCACCAAAACGCGTGCGAGTGTAGGCGGCAGGGCCGGGAGCGTCAAGGCGAGCGGCCGGCGATGAGCGCGAATGATTGTCGTTTTCAACTACACAAGATAAAATTCACCCAACAACACAAACCACCGCGCAACGGCCATGTGAGGCAATCACTCAGTCATCCTCAAATTTCCATGTCGAAACGACAGATATCCGGGCGGCGCTTTCCTGTGCTGGCCCTGTCGCTGTGCTCGATCGCCGGCGTTGCCTCCTTCCCTGCCCCGGCGGCCGAGTTCGACGACGAACTGCCCGCGGTCGAAGTACGCAGCCGCCGTCATCCGAACGATCCGCGCGTCGAGAGCGTGAGTACGGCGACGCGCACCGCGAGCGATCCGCGCGACGTACCGCAAACCATCGACAGCGTCCCGGTAGAGGAAACGCTGTCCTATGGCGGCCGCACGCTGGCCGACGCGCTGGCCGGCGTGCCCGGTGTGTCCAATACGTCGGACACGCGCTTCGATGCGTTCCGCATTCGCGGCTTTTCCGCCGCGGGCGACCTGCTGCTCGACGGCATGCGCGACGATGCGCAATACGTGCGCAGTCTCGGCAACATCGAACGCGTCGAAGTGCTGAAGGGGCCGGCTGCCGCGCTGTACGGGCGCGGCAGCGGCGGCGGCGTCATCAACCGGATCACCAAGCAGCCGTTGCCGGAAAACTTCGGGCATGTGTCGGCAGCGACCGGCAGCTATGGACGGCTCGGCGCGTCGGTCGATCTCAACCGCATGCTGTCGAGCGCATGGAGCGTGCGGTTCAATGCCGGACGCGAACACGCAGGCAGCTTCCGCGACCACGTCGACGGCACGCGCCAGTACGTCGCGCCGTCAATCAAATGGCGGGACGCGCGGCGAAGCTGGCTGCTGCAGTTCGAATACGACGCGTACCGGCGCGTGCCCGATCGCGGCATGCCGGCGCCGGTCGCCGCGGTCGACGCGGCCGGCAAGCCGTTCGCGTTCTCGCTGCCGTCCGCGCCACGCGCGACCTTCTTCGGCGCGGCGGGCCGCGACACGATCCGCGACGAGAACATGAACTGGCGCTCGGTCTTCACGCACGCGCTCGACGGCGACTGGGAATTGCGCCATACGCTCGGGGTGCTGAATTTACGCAGCACCTTCGACAATACCTACGTCACGCAAAGCTACGTCGCGAAGCCGCGCGACTACCGGCGCGTGCAGCGGGCGCGCTACCTGCAGGACATGACGCATCTCAACGTGCAGACCGGTGTCGAACTGGGCGGCAAGGTCGCGACCGGTCCGGCGCTGCATCACCTGCTGTTCGGCATCGAATACGGCTGGCAGAAGCGCACGCCGACGCTCTGGCAGGCCGACGCGGCGCCGATTCCGGTGACCGGGCCGGATCGCTTCGCCCTGGTCGGCTCGACGCCGCGCCCGTACGCGATGAACCGCCACCGCGTCAGCGACTACGCGATCTTCGCGCAGGATCGCGTCGACCTCGGGCGAGCGTGGAAACTCCTCGGCGGCCTGCGCGGGGAACGTTTCGACGTCGATTCGACCAACGCGCTGAACGGCCTGCATGCACGGCGCACGACGGCGGCATGGAGCCCGCGGCTCGGCGTCGTGTGGTCGCCGGTCGGCGCGCACAGCCTGTATGCGTCGTACAGCAAGAACTTCGCGCCGGTCGGTGGCGACCTGATCGGCATCACGCCCGATGCGCGCGGCAACGCCAACGATCTCGGCCCGCAATACACGCGCCAATACGAGATCGGCGTGAAAAGCGACTGGCGCGACGGCGCGCTGAGCACGACGCTCGCGCTGTTTCAGCTCGACCTGTACAACCGCCGCATCGCCGATCCGGTTCGCCCGGGCTTTTTCGACCTCACCGGCCTCGAGCGCAATCGCGGCCTGGAACTGGGCGTCGCCGGCCGGCTCGCGGGCAACTGGTTCGTCCGCGGCGGCATCGGCTGGCAACATGCGCGGGTGGTCGACGCCGAACCGAAGTACGCGGGCAAGCGCTCGGCGGGCGTGTCGGCGTCGAACGGCAGCCTGTTCGTCAGCCATGCGCCGCTACGCGGTTTTTTCGCGGAACTCGGGGTGGTGTACGAAGGCGCGCGTTACGCCGATCGCGACAATCTGCTCGAACTGCCCGCGTACGTTCGCTGGGACGGCAAGGCCGGCTATCGCACGCGCGACTTCGAGGTGACGCTGGCGGCCGTCAATCTCACCGATCGCGACTATTACGCGAATGCGACGGGCCTCGCGCAGATCATGCCCGGTACGCCACGCACGTTCACGCTGACGGCGGCATACAAGTTCTGACCTCGCGGGTAGCGCCGACACCCCGCGCAGCCGGCCCGCCGGGCGGCTTGCGGGTTGCACGCCTGTGCTATCGTATGCGCCGCGTTCGGTGCTCGCATGCGCATTCCGCGCATGCAGTTAAACGGGAAACAGGAGGCGGATCGCCGCCCGGCCTGTGCTGTCCCCGCAACGGTACGCCGCCCGCGCAACGCACTTCCCTGCGCTGCGCCCAGGCCGCCCGCGATGCCACTGCCCTTCGACCGGGCGGGAAGGCTGCGGCCTGGCAAGCGGCCAGCCCGGATACCGGCCGACGCAAGGGGCGAGCGCGCTGCTCGCCGAACGCCCGATCCGCGGGGGACGGATGGGGTGCGCATTCCACCCGCGCTCGCGCGGGTTTCGCCCGATCCGCCATGCACTGCCTGTCCGCCGGCCGCCGATGTGCCGCCCGCCTTCCCTGTTCCACTGTTTCGACACGGTGCGCGCCGTGCCGCGCACGATGAGCCGCGCCTGGCTCGTCGGCGCCGGCCCCGGCGACGCCGACCTGTTGACCCTCAGGGCCGTGCGCGCGATCGGCACGGCCGACGTGCTGCTCGTCGACGATCTCGTGAACCCCGACGTGCTGCGCCATGCACGCGCCGATGCGCTGATCGAGCACGTCGGCAAGCGTGGCGGCCATGCGTCGACGCCGCAGGAGGCGATCGTCGCCGCGATGCTCGCGCACCTGCGCGCGGGCCGCAGCGTCGCGCGGCTCAAGGGCGGCGATCCGTTCGTGTTCGGCCGCGGCGGCGAGGAGCTGGTCGCGCTCGGCGCGGCGGGCTTTCCGGTGGAAGTCGTCAACGGCATCACTGCGGGCATCGCCGCGCCGGCCGCGCTCGGCATCCCGGTCACGCACCGCGGCGACGCGCAGGGCGTGATCTTCGTCACGGGCCACGGCGCGGGGGCCGACGAGCCGGACTGGCGCGCGCTCGCGGCCACCCGCATGACGATCGTGATCTACATGGGCATCCGCCGGCTCGACGCGATTGCCGCGGCGCTGCGCGATGGCGGCCTGCCCGACGACACGCCGTGCGCGGCAATCGAGAACGCCACGCGAGCCGAACAGCGCCACGTACTCGCGACGCTCGATACGCTCGTCGCGCGCGTCGGCGAGGCCCATATCGGTTCGCCGGCGATCGTCGTGATCGGCCGCGTCGCGGCGCTCGCCGACGATCCGGCGGTGCGCGCGGCGCTCGGCGGCCACGCATGATGCGCGTCGCGCTCGGTGTCGGCTTCCGCGCGGGCGTCACGGCCGCGCAACTCGATGCCGCGATCCGCGCCGCGCTCGCGCGCTACCCGGCCGCCGAACCGGCGCTCGTCGCGACGCTCGCCGACAAGGCATGCGCCCGTGCGCTGCGCACGCTATGCGCGCGCCGTGGCTGGCCGCTCGTCGCGTTCGAGGCGGCGCAACTCGCGAGCCGTCCGGAACTGGCCGCAAGCGGCCCGTCCGACGCCGCGCTGGCCCGCTTCGGCGTCGCGGGCGTGGCCGAGCCATGCGCGCAACTCGCCGCGCCGCACGGTCGGCTGCTCGGCGCCAAATCCATCCTGGGCGGCGTGACGGTCGCGCTCGCCGGCCCGCTCTGAACCCAATGTTTCGCTTTCGACAGGACGATTCCCGATGAAGACCGATTCCGAATCCCATCAGCGGATGGCCGAACGCCGCCGCGCCGGCCACGAGAAGAAGCAGGCCGCGGCCACTCAGGAAAAAGGCCTGCTGATCGTCCATACCGGCAACGGCAAGGGCAAGAGCACGGCCGCGTTCGGGATGGCCGTGCGCGTGCTCGGCCACGGCATGCGGCTCGGTGTCGTGCAGTTCATCAAGGGGGCGCTGCATACGTCCGAGCGCGACTTTCTCGGCGCGGTCGCGGAATGCGATTTCGTGACGATGGGCGACGGCTATACGTGGAACACGCAGAACCGCGACGCCGACATCGCGACCGCGCGCAAGGGCTGGGACGAGGCGCGCCGGATGATCGAAAGCGGCGACTACCGGATGGTGATCCTCGACGAGCTGAACACCGTGCTGAAGTACGAATACCTGCCGCTCGACGAAGTGCTCGCGACGCTCGTCGCGCGTCCGGAGTCGGTGCACGTCGTCGTCACCGGGCGGCATGCGCCCGATGCGCTGATCGATGCGGCCGATCTCGTCACCGAAATGCGGCTCGTCAAGCATCCGTACAAGGAGCAAGGCGTGAAGGCGCAGCGCGGCGTGGAGTTCTGAGCATGCCGGTCTGCCCCGCGCTGTTCGTCAGCGCGCCCGCGTCCGGCCAGGGCAAGACGTCGGTGACGGCCGGCCTCGCGCGGCTGCACCGGCGGCTCGGCCGCCGCGTGCGCGTGTTCAAGACCGGGCCCGATTTTCTCGATCCGATGCTGCTCGAACGCGCGAGCGGCGCACCCGTGCATGCGCTCGACCTCGGGATGGTCGGCGGGGCCGGTTGCCGTGCGCTGCTCGCCGACGCCGCGCGCGACGCGGACCTGATCCTGATCGAAGGCGTGATGGGCTTGTTCGACGGCACACCGAGCAGCGCCGATCTCGCGGTCGCGTTCGGCGTGCCGGTCGTCGCGGTGATTTCGGCGAAGGCGATGGCGCAGACGTTCGCGGCGATCGCGTTCGGGCTCGCGCGGTTTCGGCCGGGGCTGCCGTTTCACGGCGTGCTGGCCAACCGCGTCGGCTCGGCTCGGCACGCGGAGTTGCTGCAACAGGCGTTGCCCGACGACCTGCGCTGGCTCGGCCACGTGCCGGCCGATGCGGGTATCGCGCTGCCGGAACGACATCTCGGCCTGCATCAGCCGGCCGATATCGATGATCTCGACGCGCGGCTCGATCGTGCGGCCGATGTGCTCGCGCAAACCGCGCTCGCCGAATTGCCGCCTGCCGTCGCGTTCGCGGAACCGGACGTTGCGGCGCCGCTGCCGCGCGCGCTCGCCGGCAAGCGGATCGCGGTAGCGCGCGATGCGGCGTTTTCGTTCATCTATCCGGCGAACCTTGTGCTGCTCGATGCGCTCGGTGCGGTGCTGCGGTTCTTCTCGCCGCTTGCCGACGAACCCGTGCCTGACGATTGCGACGCGCTGTTTTTGCCGGGCGGCTATCCGGAACTGCATGCGGCGACGCTGGCCGCGAATGCCGCGACCGCATGGACGATTCGCGCGCACGCGGCGGCCGGCCGGCCGATCGTCGCGGAATGCGGGGGGATGGTGTATCTGTGCGAATCGCTGACCGACGTGGATGGCTCGACGACGCCGATGCTTGGCCTGCTTCGGGGCCATGCGACGATGCAGCGCCGGTTCGCGGCGCTCGGCATGCAGCAGTTCGATACGCGCACCGGGCCGATGCGCGGGCATACGTTTCATTATTCGCGGCTGGATACGCCGCTGGTGCCGGTCGCGACCGCCGCCCGCCCCGATGGCGAGGCCGGCAGCGGCGAAGCCGTCTATCGCAGCGGCGCGATCGTCGCGACGTACATGCACATGTACTGGCCGTCGAATCCGGATGCGGTCGTGGCTTTGTTCGGTGGGGAAGCGTTCTAGACTGATCGGTGCCGTGTCTGCGTCGACTTGGCGCAATGCTATCGGTATCGAGCAGCGCTTTGCAGCGATTACGGCATCCGACGTGCGAGGCTACAGATGTCGTTCGATGTCCATCCGTTGATGCAGGACACGGATGACGTCGATGGTTTCATCCGTTTCGCGATAGAACACAACGTGAGAGCCAGCGGGGTAGCGAAAATATCCGTCGCGAACAACGCAAATCCGCCCCGCTTTTTTACCGCGCGCCAGCGCTTCCATGGTGCCAATCAGATCGCGGTAATAGTGCTCTGCCTGCTCAGGCGACCAATGCTCGGCGGTATAGCGCCAAATGTCTTCAAGATCGCATTCAGCCAACGGGGTCAGCCGAAGTTGTCTGCCTTTAACCGCCATGCGTGGCCCGCATGCGGGCCAGGAAGGCCTCGCTGTCGAAGGGCTTGGGCGTCCCCGACCCTTCACCCGCCTTCAATGCTTCCTGCAATGCACGCATTTGCGTTTCGTGTGATTCGAGGAGCCGCAACCCGGCTCGCACGACGTCACTTGCGGAACCATATCGTCCCGATCGCACCTGCGCATCGACAAATGCTGCAAAGTGATCGCCAAGGGAAACGGATGTGTTTCGCGACATGAGTCACCTCCTTTAGATGCGGCCATCATATACCAATTTTTGGTACATTTCTCATTCCGCTCCTCCAAAGCGGGGCCGATAGTCGGCCCGGTGCCGCATGTCTCGCGTCCTCAGTCACAGCAAAAACGCCTCGGCCAACTTCACCCAATACGACGCACCGGTCGGCAACGCCGCATCGTTGAAGTCATAGCCGGGGTTATGCACCATGCAGCCGCCCTCCCCGTCGCCGTTGCCGATGATCAAGTAGCACCCCGGCCGCTTCTCGAGCAGGAACGCGAAATCCTCGCTGCCGGTGAGCGGCACCATGCCGTCGATCAGATTCGCTTCGCCGACCCATTCACGCGCCACGCCGCGCGCGAACGCCGTCATCTCCGCATCGTTCACGAGCACCGGATAGCGGCGCTGGTAGTCGATCGTCGCGGTCGCGCCGTACACGGCCGCCTGCGCATGCACGACCTCCTTGATGCGCGTTTCGAGCAGGTCGCGCACGTCGGGCTTCAGCGCGCGCACCGACAGGCGCATCTGCGCGCGATCGGGAATCACGTTCGGCGCCTCGCCCGCGTGAATCGCGCCGACCGTGACGATCGCCATGTCGAGCGGCGACACGTTGCGCGACACGATGGTCTGCAGCGCCAGCACGATCTGCGCGCACACGACGACCGGATCGATCGCCCGGTGCGGCACCGCGCCGTGGCCGCCGCGACCCTGCACGTCGATGACGACGGTATCCGACGACGCCATGAACGAGCCCGGCAGGAAACCGAATTTGCCGGTCGGGAAGCCCGGCATGTTGTGCATCGCGAAGATCGCGTCACACGGAAATTGCTCGAACAGCCCTTCGTCGAGCATCTTCTTCGCGCCGCCGAGCCCTTCCTCGGCCGGCTGGAAAATCAGGTTCAGCGTGCCCGAGAAGCGGCGTTCGCGCGCGAGGTGCTTCGCGGCCGCGAGCAGCATCGCCGTGTGGCCGTCGTGGCCGCACGCGTGCATCTTGCCCGCGATCGTGCTCTGGTACGGCAGCCCCGTCGCTTCGTGGATCGGCAGCGCGTCCATGTCGGCGCGCAGACCGAGGCGCCGCTTGCCGTCGCCCACTTTCAGCTGGGCGACGACGCCAGTGCCGCCGAGCCCGCGATGCACGGTGTAGCCCCACGACAGCAACTGCTCCGCGACGAGATCGCTCGTCGCGAATTCCTCGAAACCCAGTTCGGGATGGGCGTGGATGCGGTGCCGGATCTCGATCATTTCGTCGGCGAGGCCTGCGGGGATCACGCTGTGCGTCACGGTGTCGTCTCCTGTGTGCTGTGAGTGTGCGGGCAAGGATAGTCCGACGAACGGCAACCGAATAGACAGAAAGTCGTCACGATGGCAACTGGCGATTGCCAGCCGATCGCACGGCGCGAGGCGAAGCGCGGCTGCCGGGAGGGCTATCCCGTCCGGACGACTGCCGCTGGCGAGCGGCACGCCCGACACTGTGTGTTAAGGCTCGATTTTCACGTGGAGGTTATCGTTGGCGTCAGCTCAAAATTCCGGAATAATTCCTTTTTATCAAAGGGTTGATAGCATTTGTTCATTTTTTGACGGTTGTACATTTTTTGTGTACGCTGACAAAACAGTGAACAATCGATCCTCCGTGATGCCGGCGAACGTCCCCCTCCCCCTATCGGAACAGCACGTGCTCGACGAGGCCTGTGCCGCGTTCGGACGCGCGACCCGGCGCTTCGCTGCGCGGCCCGTGCGTGTGCCGGCGGCGTACCAGGCGCGCGCCGACGCAATGATCCGCTTCGACATCGCCGGGCAGCGCTTCGAGATGCCGGCGGCCGTGAGCGTCGGCGTCGAATCGCTGCAGGCAGCGCTGGCGGCGCTGCGTCGCCGCGGCGGCACGCCGGCGCCGGGCGAGCGGCCACTTATGCTGGTCGCGCCTTATTTTTCCGCCGAACTGGCCGCCCGCCTGATCGAGCACGACATCCCGTTTCTCGATACCGCCGGCAATGCGAGCCTGATCCAGCCGGAGGCCACCCTGATGATCGCCGGCCGGCCGAAACCTGCGCGCACGCCGCGCCGTCAGGCGTCGCGCGCGACCACGCCGAAGGGGCTCGCCGTGATGTTCGCGCTCGCGACGCAGCCGGGCCTCGTCGCGCAGCCGTACCGGGCGATCGCCGCCGCGTCGGGCGTCGCGCTCGGCACGGTCAACCTCGCGATGGACGACCTGATCGCGCGCGGCCTCGTCGCGCAGCGGCGCAACGGCGAACGGCTGATGCCCGACTGGCCGCGCTTCCTGCAGGAATGGGTCGCGCTGTACCCGAGCCGCCTGCGCGCGAAACTGCCGGCCCGGCGGTTTGCCGCGATCGCACCCGACTGGTGGCGCGGCTTCGATTTCGCCGCGTTCGATGCGCGGCTCGGCGGCGAAGCGGCGGCCGATCTGCTCACGCACGACCTGAAGCCGGCAGCGATCACCGTCTATACGCACGGCGCCATGTCGAATCGCCTGCTGCTGCAAGCCCGCCTGCGCCCGGACGAGCATGGCGACGTCGAGCTGCTCGAAGCGTTCTGGCCGCCGTCGCCGGCGCTCGACTGGCGCGAGCAGGATGTGCCGCTCGTGCCGCCGCTGTTGGTCTACGCGGATCTCGTCTCGTCCGGAGACAGCCGCAATCTTGCCGCCGCCGAACACATCCATGACCGATACCTCGCCCAGCCTCCCGCTTGAAATCGACGCGCGCCGGCCGCTCGAGCCGGCGGCGGTCGCGTTGCTGCAGGCGGTCGGCGCGGCCTGCGCGCGGCTCGACGCGGCATTCGTCGTGGCCGGCGCGACCGCGCGCGACATCCTGATGTGGCATGTCCACGGCATCCGTCCGGTGCGTGCGACGCGGGACGTCGACGTCGCTGTGTGCGCGGTCAACTGGCCGTTTCACGAGCGGCTCGTCGATGCGCTCGTCGCGACCGGGCAATTCGCCCGCGCGCCGAAGCATCGGCAGAAACTGCTGTTCGACAGCGGCTCGCCGGGGTTTCGCACCGAACTCGATCTGGTGCCGTTCGGGCCGCTCGAAACGCCGCCCGGCGAAATCGCATGGCCGCCGGGCGGCGACTTCGTGCTGAACGTCCTGGGGTTTCAGGAGGCGGTCGATACGGCGCTCGCCGTGTCGATCGGCGCCGGCATCACGGTGCCGGTGGCGAGCCTGCCGGCGCTCGCGCTGCTGAAGCTGCTCGCGTGGAAGGACCGGCGCGCGCGCCAGAACAGCGACGCATACGACCTGCTGTTCCTGCTCACGCATTTTCACGATGCGGGCAATCGCGAGCGCATCTGGGACGTTGCGCCCGACCTGATCGAACAACATGGCTTCCAGCCGGAGCTGGCGGCAGCGGCGCTGCTCGCACGCGACGCGAAGCAGATTGCGTCACCGCACACGCACGATGCGATCCGCGCACTGCTATCCGACGACGCGACTTACGCGATGCTCGGGCAGGATCTGCAGGCCCGCGCGTTCGCGCTGTTGCCCGGGGAATTCAACGACGACGCGGACCGGTATCTCGATGCGTTCCGCGGCGGCTTCCTCGCGGGTCCGCTCGTCCATCGGGCGTGACATCAGCCAGTCACGCCGTTTTCACCGTCCTGCCCGGGTCGGCTCGACGAGGAAGCTGGAATCGGCGAGCGGCTCGTTTGCAAAGGACAGCCACGTCAGCCGCACCGGCGCCGCGCACCCCCACCCCCGTCACGGCAACCGGAAAGTGTCAAAGAACGTATCGCGCTCGATCACCGTGAGCGCCGCGCGCTTGTGCGGGAAATCGAATTCCTTCAGCGTGTAGAAGCCAAGCCGGTGCATGTACGCGATGTGCCGCACGTGATCAACGCGCGGCTCGCCGACGAGCCGCTGCGTGCGCGGTTCGTCGACGAACATGTAGTGCAGCACCCCGCTCCACCACGCATGCAGCTTGCCGGCGCTCTGGAACCGCGAGTCGCCGATCAGCAGGTGCAGCCCGCGATCGTAGTCGTGCGCGTCGTAGAACGGCGCGAGGCGATCCTCCTTCGCCCAGTAGAACTCGAAATAGCCGAACGGCGTGTCGTCGAAATAGCCGATCATCGGGTGCATGTGCGGATCGGCCAGCCGTTCGGCCAGATACGCCGCGTGCTCGTCGCGCGTGCCGCGCTGATCCCAGAAATGCGCGACGCGGTCGAGGTTCATCCAGCCGCTGAAGAGATCCGCGTGTGCGTCGATGTCGACGGTGCGCAGGCTGAACGTCATCCCGACCTGCGGCATATGGCGCGCATAGATCTCGCCGGCCGGCGACGGCGGCCGTACCGGATGCCGATGGCCGTTCGTGATCGCGTAGCGCAGCGGCATCCCGCCCGATGCGCTCGCCTTCAGCCACGGCCGCGGGTTCTGCCAGAACGTCGTGCGCGACACGGTGAGCCGCAGCGTATCGCCCGCGACCTGCGCGCCGTCGATCACGCCTTCACGCACCGCACGCGCGACGTACGACGCCACGGCCGCCGCATCGGCGCCGCCGCGCGGCACCGTGATCGTCGCCGCGTCGTGCCGCGTGTCGGTGTTGAACAGCGCGACGAACGTCGCGAGCAGCGCGTCCGGCGCGTCGTCGGGCCGCCAGGCATCGAGCGCATGCTCGACGACGGCCGCCGCTTGCCCGTGCGCGGCGCCATCGAGCGCCGCGGCCACTTCACCTTCGACAGCGTCGGCGACGCCGGCCGGTTTCGTCAGCGTGTCTTGCATCACAATGCTCCCGCGTCGTGGCGGTCGGCGAGGACGTGCAGCCCACGCTCGAGCGCCGGAAACAGGCTGCGCTGGAAATTGTTCCAGCGCAGTTCGAGAATCGTGTCGTCCGGCGCGATCGGCGTGTCGAGCACGTCGCAGATCACCTCGCCGGAATCGATACCGTTGTCGACGTAGTGGAACGACGCTCCCGTCATCGTCACGGGTTCGATCGACGACGTCGCGCCGGTGACCCAGTCGACCCGCTCGCCGCGCGCGCCGTGCAGCGCGTCGAGGGTCGCCCACGCGCCGCGCCGCTGATACGGCGAGTCGTCGGCCGTAATGCCCGGATGGATGTTCGCGATGCGCCGATGAAAACGCGCGCCCGGCCGCACGAGTTCGTCGAGGATCACGAGCAGCCCGTCGAGCACGACGAGGTCGGCATCGAGTTCGAGCAGGCGCTCGAGCAGGCGCCGCTCGAATGCCTGTTTGCCGGCCACGCGCTCACGCGCGTCGCGCGGCAGCCGCCGGTACGTCGACGGGATCGAACAGAACAGCGCGTCGACCGGCCGGCCTTGCACCGTCAGGCCTTCCGGCAAAATCCACGGGCGGCCCGGCGTGCGCGCGAACCCGTAATCGGCGACTTTCGCGCGGTCGGCGGGCGAGCCTTCGTCGTCGTCGACGATCACGCCCTGGAGCGTATAGCGTTCGCCGAGCGGCGAATCGTTCAGGCGCTCGACGAGGAATTCGAGCGGCGCCTTCATGTAGCGCGTGCCGCCACGATAAGCGACCGGCTGGCCGGCACGATCAGCGGCGCCGTTGCGCAGCGACTGGATGTAGACGAGATTTTTCTTCGGCATGGAGGCGTCGTGGAAAAAGCGGACGAAGGCGCCGCGGCCGGCCCGCGCCGGCCATGAAGGCCGGCCGGCGAGCCGCGGCGCGCGACGTCACCAGTTGTATTTCGCGGTCGCGATCACGGTGCGGTCGGTCCCGAAAATGCACACGTTGTTCGACTGGCAGCCGCTGATGTAATGGCGGTTGAACAGGTTCGTCCCGTTCACGGCGAAGCGCCAGTTACGCGTGTCGTAATGCAGGCCCGCGTCGAACAGCGTGACGCTCGATACCGTCAGCGAGTTGTCGGCCGCACCGGCCGACGCGCTCTGGTAGCGAATGCCGCCGCCGAGGCCGAAGCCGGCGAGCGGCCCCGTGTACCACGTCCAGTCGGTCCACAGCGACGCCATCTGGCGCGGCCGCGGAATGTCGACCGGCCAGTTGTTCAGCGAGACGTCGTTGGCCTGCACGTTCTTCACGTCCTGATAGACGTACGACGCGATCACCGACAGGTTTCGCGTGACCTTGCCGGTCGCGCTCAGCTCGATCCCGCGCGAGCGCACTTCGCCCGTCTGCACCGACTTCGTGCCGGTCGGGTCCTGGCTCGGCAGCGCCGACGTGAGCACGTTGGTCTGGTTGATCTGGTAGATCGCCGCGTTCAGCATCAGGTTCTTGCCGGGCGGCTGCCAGCGCAGGCCGGCTTCGATCTGCTTGCCGCGCGTCGGCTGCGGCAGCCCGCCGCCGACCAGGTTCACGCCGATCAGCGGATTGAACGACGTCGCGTAGCTGACGTACGGCGACAGCCCGTAGTCGCCCTGGTACGTGAGGCCGACGCGGCCGGTGAACGCCGTGACGTCGGCCTTCGTCGACGTACCGGCCGCGCGGTCGTCCATCCGCATGTTGACCCAGTCCTCGCGGCCGCCGAGCGTCAGCGTCCAGCGGTTCCACTTGATCTGATCCTGCGCGTACAGGCCGAACGTGTTCATCGTCGTGTACGTGTTGGTGCGGAACGTCGCGTCGGGCGTGAACACCGCCGTCGTGACGGGCTGGTAGACCGGGTTGTAGATGTTCAGCGGCGGCGCGGCGGCGAGCCATTCGCTGTCGGTCGCGGTCTGGCGGTTGTACTGGAAGCCGAGCAGCAGCGTGTGCTGCAGCGGGCCCGTCGCGAAGCGGCCCTCCAGGTTGTTGTCGATGTCGAAGCGGCTGTAGTTCATCTGGAACACGCCGGCCCAGCGCGACACGTCGGTCGTGCTGCCCTCGACGAAGCCGTTGCCGAACACCGAGCCGTTGTCGAGCGACAGGTGCATCAGCCGCGTGTTCTGGCGGAACGTCCAGGCCGGCGTCAGGTTGCGCTCGAACTGGTAACCGACCGACCACTGCTTCTTGCGGTAGTAGTTGAAGTTGCCGTCGCCTTCGTAGACGTCCTTGTTGATCTGGCCGTTCGGGTTCGGCAGCACCGTGCCTTGCGCGGGCAGGAAGTTCGACGAGATGTCGCCCCAGTCCTGCAGGTAGGTCGCGGACAGCGTCAGCGACGTATCCGCGTCGGGGCGCCAGCGGAACGACGGCGCGAGCGCGACGCGCTGGTCGTTGTTCGGGCCCGTCAGCGCGTTGCCGTCGCGCGCGACGCCGACGAACCGGTACGCATACTTGCCGTCCGGGTCGAGCTTGTCGCCGACGTCGATCATGAACTGCTTGCGCGCGTAGTTGCCGATCTGCACGCCCGCTTCGCGCACGCGCTCGCCGTCGGCGAGCTTGGTGTGCACGTCGATGATCGCGCCCGGATCGCCCGCGCCGTACAGCACCGAGGTCGGCCCGCGCAGCACGCTGATGCTGTCGATCATGTACGGATCGACGCGCCAGCTCGCGAGGTTGATCGTGTTCGGCACCTGCAGCCCGTTCACGTAGGCGGTCGGCGTGAAGCCGCGCAGCGCCGCGTACCAGTCGGAGCGGTTGTCCGACCCGTACGACGAGAAGCCCGGCACGTAGCGCAGCGCCGCGTTCACGTCGGTGGCGCCGGTCATCTCGATCTGCTGCGCGGTGACGACGTTGATCGTCTGCGGGATCTCGTTGAGCGGCGTGTCGGTCTTGGTGCCGGTCGTGCTGCGTTTCGCGACGAGCCCGACCGTGCCGTCGCCGGCCGAGGCCGCGTTGACGGTGATCGCCGGCAGCGTGCCGTTTTGCGCGCTGGTCGACGTCGTCGCCGTCGCGCCGGTTTGCGCACTGCTGGCCGACGCCGTGGCGCCCGCGTTCACGGCCGGCGCCGTCTGGGCGTATGCGTGCCCTGCCGCCGCCGTACCGAACGCCACGCTTGCCGCGGCTGCGATCGCACGCAAACGCGTGCCTGTTGCCCACTCCATCTTCTTCTGCTCCACTTTTTTCATGCGGTCTCCGACCGCGCCTTTGTCAAAGAGCGAAAGCCATGCGGCTCGCGCTCACCCCGTCGTTCGGTCGTTTTTCATGCGTGGTCCGGGCCGCGCCTTCGTCATGCGCGGGCGCGATCCCGTCTTCGAGCGACGCGCAGATTTCGTCCGCGCGGCGCGCCAGTACCGACAGCAGCGTGTCGGACAGGCCGTGGCTGTCTTCGCAGCAGCCTTGCAGGTAGATGCGCGGCGCGAAGTGCTCGGGCGTCGCGAGCAGGTAGTCGCGTGTGACGTCGCCGCGCGTGAGCGCATCGCCCAGATGCGGCGCAAGCCCTTCGAGCAGCGCCGAATGCGTGTCACGGCGGTAGCCGGTCGCGAGCACGAGCGCATCGAAGCGCTCGACGCGCGTCGCGCCGCTCATCCGGTCGCGCAACGTCAGCTCGATGCGGCCGTCGGCGGTGCGCACCGCGGCCTCGATCGCGCTGTTCGCGAGCAGCGCATGACGCGGCGTGCCGTCGATGCGCTGCAGGTACAGCATTTCGTAGATCTGCTCGATCAGCGGCCGGTCGACCACCGCATAGTTCGTGTCGCGATAGCGTTCGAGCAGCGCGCGGCGCGCGTCGTGCGGCTGCGCATAGACGACGTCGGTGAATTCGGGGCTGAAGATTTCGTTGACGAACGGGCTGTCGTCGGCCGGCTTCAATGCGCCGGCACGCATCACGAGGTTCGCGTCGACGTGCGGGAAACGGCGTGCGAGGTCGATGAACACTTCGGCCGCGCTCTGCCCCGCGCCGATCACCGCGACACGGCGGCGCTCGCCGTCGGGCGACGCGACGAGCCGGTCGATGTCGGTCAGGTACGACGACGAATGGATCACGCGGTCGCGGCCGAGCGCGGCGAACGCATCGGGAATCGCCGGCGTGCCGCCGACGCCGACCGACAGCGCGCGCGTGACGCGCTGACGCTCGTGGCCGGCCGCATCGCGCGACAGCACGCGCAGCGCGTCGATCCTCGCGCCGTCGCCGCGCACCGGTTCGATCCCCAGCACGGTCTCGCTGTAATGGACGCGATCGTCGAACGCATCGGCCACCCAGCTCAGGTAATCGTGGAATTCGACGCGGGTCGGATAGAAGTTCTTCAGGTTGACGAATTCGTTCAGCCGGCCGCGTTCGAACAGATAGTTGATGAACGTGTAGCGGCTTTTCGGATCGCGCATCGTGACGAGATCCTTCAGAAACGAAATCTGCATCCGGCAGTCGTCGAGCAGCATCCCGCGATGCCAGCCGAATTCCGGCTGACGCTCGATGAAGCAATGGGCGAGCGTGTGCGCGCCGCTGCGCTCCGCGAGGCGCACGGCCAGCGCCAGATTCGACGGCCCGAAGCCGACGCCGATCAGGTCGAATACGGTTTCTCTCTGCATGTCTCAGCTTCCTTGTCGGTGAATCCGGCCCGTCAGACGTGACGGCCGGAGAAGAACGTCTCGCGCAGCGTGCGCATCCACAACGGCTGCGCGTCGGCCAGCGCGAGACGGCGCTGCCGCGCGAAGCCATGCCGCGCGAGATGGTCGGCAACCCGCGTGTGGCCGGCCGGAACGGCACAGCCGACCGCTTCGGTACGCAGGTCGTCGAGAAACAGGTAATGCACGACGGACGGCAGCCAGCCGGCCACGCGATGCGCGCCGCGCCAGCGCGGCTCGCCAACCAGCATCCGCAGCCCGCGGTCGTAGTCGCGCGCCGCGACGTGCGGCCCGAGCGCGTCCTCCTTCAGCCAGAACGCCTCGAAATACGCGAACGGCTCGCCGTCGAAACAGCCGACCAGCGGCGTCACGTGCGGATCGGCTTCCTGCGGGCCTTCCGTGCCGCGTTGGGCGGGCTGCGCGCCCGGCCAGCCGTCGCGCACGCGCGGCTCGTCGAACCAGCGCGCGAGCCGCTCGGTGTCCTCCGCCGGCTGCCAGCCGCGCAACGTGAAGCGCACGCCGAGCGCCGGCAGATCGCGCGCATAGACGTCGCCGCGCGGTGCGGGCGGCCGGCGCGGATGACGCCGGCC
>NZ_JACFYV010000075.1:0-28817 GCF_016759955.1 Burkholderia sp. KCJ3K979 | reverse complement strand
CCGGTGCGTGCATCACGAGCCATTGTTCGCTGCCGGCGAGCGTATCGAGATCGCTCGCGTCGCTGCCGCATTGCGCGGCCGCGGCGCTCGCCGGATTGCGCGCGATGACGAACGTCGGCGTGCCGTCCAGATCGAGCGACTGCTCGACGTGCCGCACGACGTCGACGAAACCCGCGCGCGCGAGCGTCGCCTCGAGATCCGCCGGCGCCAGCGGCGCAGGCAGGTCGACGCCCGTCGACGCAGGTTGCGCGCCGAACACGATGTCGGAGAAGCGGCCGCGACGCGGCTCGGCCAGCAGCAGCAAGCCGCCTGGCGCCAGCCACGATCGCATCGCGTTCAGTGCATCGGCCGCATCAGGACGGCCGCTCAGCGCGCGGTTCGCGACGATCAGGTCGTACGGCCCGGCTTCGTCGGCAGACAGCGACAACCGTTCGCCCGGCTGCAGCACCACCGTGCGCACCACGGCTTGCGCGTCCGTATCGAACCCGGCGAGCTGGCCCGCCGTCGCGGCGATCGTGTGATCGCAGCGCGCGGCGACGAGATGCATGCCGAGCGTCTGCAGCACGTCGCCGTCCGTCGCGCCCAGTTCGAGCACGCGCAGCCGGCGCGCCGGCTGCCACGCGTCGACCGCCTGCTCGACGCCGGCCGCCAGCAGCGCATGCACGTGCTGCCAGGTCGGCGATGCGGCGAGCAGTTGCTCGACCAGGCTGTGCCCGGTCGGCGACAGCCAGCGTGCGCCGTCCTTCGCGCTGCTCAGCGCGTCGGGCAGCGCCGCGCCGCAATGAGCGAGCAGCGTCAGCTCGGCCACGTGTCCGGGCGATTCGGCCAGCAGCCCGCGCCACAGATCGTCGAGCGGCGGCAGCGCCGCGCACGCCGCGTCGTCGCGTACCAGACGCGCGCCGTCACGCGTGGCAAGACCGTCCTCGACGAGCATGTCGGCCAGGCGTGTAGCCAGCGCCGCCTGCTCCGGTGCGGGCTGCCACGTACCGGCGAATACGCCGAGCGCATCGAACGCGCGCAGCACGTACAGGCTGGCCAGCACGTCGAGCAGCGGCAGGATCTCGGTCAAATGCTGCGTCCGACGGCCGTCGAGCTCCGCGGCGTCGACGCGCGCGACCGCTTGCGCGAGCAGCGCGTCGGGTGCCGGCAACGCGGCCGCGTCGACGTCGTTCGGCAACGGCATCTCTTCGAGGCGGTAGACGAAACGCGAAGGCAGATTCTGCCGGCGGCCGACGAGGTCCACGCGCCGGAACCGGCAGCCGCCGAGCCGCGCGACGATCGCGCCCTGCGCGTCGAGGAATTCGAAATGCGCGACGATCGAATGCGGGCTGCGCCGGTCGACCCGTGCGAGTACGCGGGCGACCGCGTCGCCGCGCAAATAGTCGACCCGGCCGATCTGCACCGGCACGTAGGCCGGATGCTCGCCATCGCGCGCCTGCGCCGCCAGCAGCGCGAACAGCGGATGAAACCCGCTGTCCATCAGCGCCGGATGCAGCAGATACGCGGATAGCGCCCGCGCATCGCCGCACGCGGCCGGCGCGGCGACATCGGCCAACGCGGCGTCCTCGGCCGCGGCGACCCGCACGGTGCGGACCCAGCGGAACGCCGGCCCGTAGTGGAGGCCGATGGCTGCCGTGTTCGCATACAGCGTGTCGCCGTCGGCGGCCGGCAACCCGAGCAGGCGTTCGAGCGTCGCGGCCGGCACGATGCTCGCGGCGCCGAGCGCATTGCCGCTTTCCAGCATCCGCCCCGTCACGTTGAGCGTCCATGCGCCGTCGGACATCCGGTCGCGCGTCTCGATCGTAAACGTCGCGGTGCGCGGCTCGATCACGAGCCGGAACAGCTTCGCCTGCTGCGGCTGGAACACGACCGGCGTGCGGATCTCGACGTTTTCGAGCGCCGCATCCGGCGTATCGAAGAAGGTGCGCGCCGCGGCGAGCGCCATTTCCACGTAGCCGGCCCCCGGGAACGCCACGCCGCCGTCGACGACGTGATCGGCCACCATCGGCAGCTTCGCCGGATCGAGCTGATTTTCCCAGCCGAATGCATGTTCGTGCAGCCGATAGCCGAGCAGCGGATGCTCGCGGCGCCGATTGACGAGACCGTAGCCTTCGACGGTCGGCGTGAGCCAGAAACGGTCGCGCTGCCATGGATACGACGGCAATGCCGCACGCGTTGCGCCCGGCGCGAAGCGGTCGGGATCGACGCTTGCGCCGTGCGCGATCGCCGCGAGAATCGCTTGCCGCAGCGTCGCCGCGCTGCCGTGATCGCGCTTGAGCGTCGGCAGCACCGCGCCGGTCACGCCGGCGCCCGTCAACGCCTGCTTCACGTACGTGCGCAGGATCGAATGCGGCGAGACTTCGATGAACAGCCGGACGCCCTGCTCGATCAGATACGCGATGCCATCACCGAAGCGCACCGGTTCGCGGATATTGCGCCACCAGTAGCGCGCATCGAGTGCGTTGCCCGCGAGCGCGCCGCCGGTCACCGTCGACACGAACCTGCCGTTGCCCGGCTGGGGCCGCAGGCTGGCCAGCTCGGCCAGCACGACCGGCTCGATGCGGTCCATGTGGCTGCTGTGGAACGCATAGTCGAGATCGAGCATCTGGAAGAACTTGCCGCTGCCGCGCAGCGCCGCCTCCAGCGCCTGCAAGCCCTGCAGCTCGCCGGCGAGCGTCACCGCATCAGGGCTGTTGATGCCGGCCACCTCGACCCGGCGCGCAAGCCCATGGCGCGCGATCAGTTCGCGCGCGGCTGCCTCGCCGATGCCGACGGCCGCCATCCGGCCGCTGCCGCGCGTCATCGCCTGGGCGCGGCTGCGGATCTTGATCACGCGCACCGCGTCGGCGAGCGACAGCGCGCCCATCACCCACGCCGCGGCGATTTCACCGACGCTGTGGCCGATCGCCGCGTCGTAACGCATGCCCTGCGCGTCGATCACGCGAATCATGCCGACCTGGATCGCGAACAGCAGCGGTTGCGCGTTCTCGGTCGCGGCGAGCCATTCGGCGCCCGCACCGGCCAGCCATGTCGCGCCGGGGCCGCCGCGCATCACGTCGACCAGCGACGGGCTGCCGTCCGCGCACCACAGCGCGTCGACTTCGTCGAGCGCCGCCCGGAAAACCGCGTTCTCCGCATAGAGTTCGTTGCCCATCCCGACCCACTGGCAACCGTTGCCCGAGAACACGAGCGCGGTACGCAATGCATCGGCCGGCGCCTGGCCGGTCGCCACGCAGGCCGGCAGCCCTTCCTGTGCCGGCTGGGCCAGTGCCGCGAGCGCCGCACGGCCTTCGGCCACGTCGGCCGGCGCGACGATCGCGCGATGTTCGAGCCATTGGCGGCGACGGGCGGCGGCCGCGGCAAGCGCCTGCCAGTCGCCGCCCTTGTCGAGCATGGCCAGATAGCGGTCCGCGAGTGCCGCGAGCGCATTCGCACTACGCGCGGTCAGCGCGAGCGGGGACGGTTGCGCTCGAGTCGGCTCGGGCGCTGCCGTCGACACATCGTGTGCGACCGGCGCCTCGGTCAGCACGACGTGGGCGTTCGTTCCGCCGAAGCCGAACGAGTTGACGCCGACCGTCAGCGGCGCGTCGCCCGCGTCGAGCGGCATGTAGCGATCGACGACGCGCAAACGCCCGCCGTCGAAATCGATCCCGGGATTGGGCGTGACGAAGTGCAGCGAGCGCGGCACCGCGCGATGCTTCAGGCACAGCACGGCCTTCAGCAGGCCGGCCATGCCGGAGGCCGTTTCGAGGTGGCCGATGTTGGTCTTCACCGAACCGATCAGCAGCGGACGATCGGCCGGGCGCTCGCCCGACACGACGTCGATCAGCGCACGTGCCTCGATCGGATCGCCGACCGCCGTGCCGGTGCCGTGCGCCTCGAGATAGGCGAGCGACCGCGGATCGATACCGGCGCGCGCATACACGCTGCGCAGCAGCGACGCCTGCGCGGCCGCGCCCGGCACGCTGATGCCGCCCGGCGAGTGGCCGACCGAGTTCACGCCGGAGCCGGCGATCACTGCGTGGATCGTGTCGCCGTCGGCCAGCGCGCGATCGAGCGGCTTGAGCAGTACGAACGCGCCGCCTTCCGAGCGCACGTAGCCGTCGCCGGTCGCGTCGAATGCACGGCAACGGCCGCGCGGCGACAGCATCGACGCCTTCGAGAAGCTGACGAAGCCGAACGGGTGCAGCAGCAGGTTGACACCGCCCGCGAGCGCCACGTCGGCCTCGCCGGACTGCAGTGCCTTGACGGCCTGATGGAGAGCCACGAGCGACGACGAACAGGCGGTGTCGACCGTCATGCTCGGGCCGTGCAGGTCGAACAGGTAGGACACGCGGTTCGACGCGATGCTCAGCGTATTGCCGGTCGCCGAATACGGATCGATCACGTTCAGATCGTCCATGTTGCGGTTGCCGTAATCCATGCTGGCCGCGCCGACGAAGACGCCGCAGTTGCTGCCGCGCATGTCGGCCGGGCGCACGCCGGCATCCTCGAACGCTTCCCATGCGAGTTCGAGCAGCAGGCGCTGCTGAGGATCCATCTGGGCCGCTTCGCGCGGCGAAATGCCGAAGAACGCGGCGTCGAAGCCGGCGACGTTGTCGAGCACGCCGGCCGCGAACGTGTAGCTCTTGCCCGGTTCGCGTTTGGACGGGTGCTGGTAGAAATCGGTACCGAAGCGGTCGGGGGGAATTTCGGTCACCGCGTCGCGTTCGTCGCGCAGCAGTTGCCAGAAGTCGCCAAGATTGTTCGCGCTCCCGGGAAACCGACAAGCCACCCCAATTATTGCAATCTTACTGTTCATCTTTTATGTCGCTTTCTCGGATGCGTGCGGTTCTTCCGCGCGATGTCCGTCATCTTGTACCACATGCAAAAGTACCGACCCAAGCTCTTCGGCTGCCAAATTCCGGCATTCGGGCGTGTCCGTGCCGTAATTTCGCCAAATGAAGTAGTCACTGGTTTGCGGAGAAACACCCAGCTTATCGAATACGTGAGGCAGAGCGGGAACGTGGTCGCCGTAAAAACAAACGACTGTTTCACGATCGCTGGTGCGCAAATGGTCGAGCAGGCGCCCGATCATTGCGTCTGCATTTTCAATGTGCCGCAGGTAGGCTGTCAGGTCGCGCCAACTGGCATCTTCGCCAAGAGTATGCCTCGAAGACGATTCTCCCGGTAATACCTGCTCAAGGTGCAGTGGGCCGTGGTTTTCCATTGTCATCGCGAAGATGAAGCGTGGCGCGTTCCGGGGTTCGTCCAGCACATCGATGACGGTATCCAGTACGGCCGAATCGGCAATATACGGTCCGGCTCGCGGGGCGGCGACAAAGCTTTCAATATCCAGAAATCTATCGAATCCGAGCAACGGAAAGACCCGATTCCTTCCGAAGAAGTCTGCATAGTACGGATGAATCGCGACAGTCGTGTAACCGCCCCGCCGAAACCAGGCTGCAATCGTTGTACACGCGCGTCGTACGAAAGCGTAAGGGTAGAAACGGGCGTAGCCGAGACGCGCGGACGTCAGTCCGCTCAGCATCGCAAACTCTGTACGCATCGTGTTCGCACCCCAGGCCGGCACGAGCAGTTCACCGTGGCAGATGGATTCCCCGCGCGCAATGTCCAGATTCCGGTAGTTCGCCGAATCGATCGCCGAACCAAGACGCCTCGCGTCGAAATACGATTCGCTCTGGATCACGATCACATCAGGGCCCGCAGTCGGCGCGCCCGATGCGAACGGTCCAGTCCGGGCAACCCCGTCGAATGCGCGCAGCGTCGCGGGACGCAAGCCGTTCAGCAGATACGCAACGAATACTGCAAAAAATCCATGCCGCTGTTGGTCCGCGCCGGCATCCAGCGTAAGCGGCAAGCGTGTCGCCAACCAACAGGTTGCGACCGCAGACACCAGGAGGAGCGCCGTCACCGACCAGAGCGCCCCGTCGAACGGTTGCTCAGCAAAGAAGCCGGTCAACAGCGCCGCGACGCCAATCACGATTCCGATCACCTTGCCGACGCTCAGAAACGGCAGGTACAACCGGGGATGGGCGAACAACTGGCTGAACAGACTCAGATCCGTAAAAACGAATGGCTCGCGCAACGACTCGTACTTTGCATTGTTCACCGTCACCAACAGGCCGACCAGTGCCACTGCAATACAGACGGAAAATACGATGCGTCTTGTCACGATCAGCATCGCACCAGTCAGGAACACAAGTGCAACGACATGCAACATTAGCGCGACGCCGGAACGTTGCCGCACACGCGGCAACGCCAAGACATCCAGCGCAAACGACACGCCAAGCGCAATCAGAAGCGTGAGCAACATGCCAACGCTCAAGCTAGCGCTCCCGTCGAGGTAAGTAGGACAATCCGCCGAGTATCGCGTCACCCAATCGCGCCGGCAGCAGCGTCAACAGGCGCATACCGAGCGCGAGCAATCCCGGAAACGCAATCTCGGCCCGCCGCGCCGCCAGCTTGCGGCGAATATAGCCTGCGGCCTTATCCGCCGACCACATGAACGGCTTGTCCCCCGGGAATACATCGCTCATCGCAGTCTTGACGAAGCCGGGCAACACGATCGCGAGATGTATACCGTCACGCGCCAGCAACGGGCGCACCGAATCGCCGTACGCCTTGAGTGCCGCCTTGCTCGCGCAATACGCAGGCGAAATCGCCATGCCGCGTAGCGCCGCGATCGAACTCACCAAGGCAATCTGGCCGCTGCACCGCGCTCGCATGCGCGCAACCACCGGCAGTACCGCGTGCATCGCCCCATAGAAGTTGGTATCGACGACTGCAGCCATACGATCAAGCTCTTCCCAGTCGCAAGCTGACTCGAGCGTACTGGCAACCCCGGCATTGGCGATCAGCAAATCTATCGAATATGTGTCGTCAAACTGCCAAAGCCATACCTGCATCGCCGCTGCGTCTCGCACGTCGACCGGTGCGGTCACCACCTCAGCGCCAAGCGCTCGGCACGCGTCAGCGCAGGCATCAAGCCGCCGCACGTCCCGACCAACGAGCCCCAACACCACACCAGGCGCGGCGTAGGCAGTCGCGAGTGCGCGTCCGATGCCTGCACTGGCACCGGTGATGACAATGTGACGAGGGGTGGTACTAGTCATGCGATGCCTCAAGCCGTGACACGGCACCGCGAATCGCCCGCTCGATCCCCGTACGGGTATAGAAGTCGCCGTTGATTTGGGTATGGTGAATAACGTAGTCGAGAAATGCTTGGTAAAGCTCACGATCAGGTTCAAATTCAGCTTTCCAAAAATTATCAAGACTGCCTTGCCATGTCAGTCCCTGCATATCGTAGATCGCATGCCCGAGAGCAATTAGCGGCCGCCGATGATGAAGGGCTGACAACCCAACCGTACTGTTCACGACGATTACGCCGCGCGCATACTCGAGCAAGGTCGGCAAGTGCCCCGCGTCGATGAAGGTAACGCGGTCGGCAATTCCTAATTCCTGCGCGAGCAGCAGCACATGGCGCCGATGATCGATTAGCCCCGTATCTAACGGATGATTCTTGACCACCAGACGAACGTTGGAGTCGGCATGAGCAGCGAATGAGCGTAGTACTTGATCGACCGCCGGCCGGGTGCCGCCAAATGGGGAATGCACAACGAGTTGAGCATCCGAATTGAGTTGCAGGGGGAACAAAAAGTAGCCGCCAGTTGCGCGAAGCAGTTGATCCGTTACCCGGCCTGCATCACGCTCGAACCCACGCTGCGCAAGTGCGCGCCAGGCGAGCCCGGCATACTCTACGAACCCGTTATGTGGCCGATGACTGCGATAGTGCGGGAATCGACGTGAAAATAGCGTGTTGGCGCCGCGATAGGCGATATCGTGAAAAGCTCGCTCACGAAGGTTATAGCCGGTCGGTGCGGCAGGCGGACTTGCTGGCGTCTCCTTGCGTCGGTCACGATACCAGCCCGGATCCCGGGGTAACAGGGAGCGTCCATTGACGCCGTGACGCTCCAGCGTCAGCCAGTGCGGCCGCACATAGCCCTCTTCGAAGACATGCACGCGCATGCCCGCCTTCTGTGCTATCGCGTGCGCGGGTACATGAACCTCGCGACAGTCGCCGAACATCAGCACATCGGTGAAATCACCTCCTCCGATTACGTCCGAATACCATGCCGGCAGTTCGCCAAGGCGCCCCTCATAATTTACCGCATGGCGGGCAGCCCCCCCGTATAGAAGATCTCCTCCACAAAAATTAACCTTCTGTACTGCATGGCCGCGCGTGCGCAAAGCCTCGGCCAGCTTGGAAAAAAAAGGGGAGGCCGTACCCTGAAGCGCAAGATATGAGCGACGCATGAAAGAATGTTGCGAGCGGTGCGGACACACAAGAAACCGGGACACTTTCGTCCCTCACAGCATCCACACTATATATATGAACCGGAAGTGGAAATCACACGGGCGCCACCGCTGGCAATTATCGCATTCGACGGTACCAAAAACATTAGCGCGAACAAAATCGTGAGCCGAAACAGAAATGCAGTGACGCGTGTCACGCAACATCGCTATAATACCGCGCCCCCTCGCCACCCATCCCCGCATACCGCCATCGAGCATGGCCAGATCCGACTACACCACCGACCGGCGCGTATACGCCGTCAGATCCGTCCCACGGCAACCGCCTGAATCTGGCCCGCAGAAATTACCACGCCGCCTGCAGGCCTTACCGCTCACATTCGAAAAAATTACACAAATGACATTGTTGAGTCAGGCGCGAAAAACCACACTTAGATAGCGCAAAATTACGGCGCTGGCTATAATCACTCGCCCGAATTTCGGTGTGAACGTCGCCTGCCAGAGGTGCAGCGGCACGAGCGGTGGGTCGCAAAGCAACCCACTACGCATACCTTGCGCTGGTGGCGCATGCCCTTGACGGTGGACGCGAGCGGCGCCCCCGGCATCCCAAGATCCTTGGCAATTGAGTTTGGACAAGACGTTGAAAACGCTATCGGAAAAGTATTCGGCGTCGTCGCTAGGCGGCAACGATAAAGGTGTAGTGGCACGGCTCAAACGAATCAACACGCTGTTTGCAGTTACCGTTCTGGCCCCGACCATCATCGCCACGGTCTACTACGGCCTGATCGCGTCGGACATCTATGTTTCCGAATCTCGGTTTGTTGTCCGCAGCCCGCAGCGCCAAAGCCAGACAAGCCTTCTCAGTTCTCTGCTACAAGGTACTGGTGCGGGCCGCGCGCAAGACGACACATACTCCGTAGTCGACTACATTCGGTCCCGCGACGCACTGCGTGAGCTGAATCGGGATAACTATATTCTCGACGCCTACAGCCAGCACGGCGACGTAGTCAGTCGCTTTTCACGTTATTTCGACGACAGTTTCGAAGCGCTGTGGCGCTACTACGGCAAACGAATCGTCTCCGTCGATCTGGATGCGACGTCGGCAATCACAACCCTACAGGTACGTTCGTATACCGCAAGTGACGCACAAAAGATCAATGAAGACCTGATTGCGATGAGCGAGCGCCTTGTCAACCGCATGAATCAGCGTGCGGCAGCAGATACGGTCAGATTTGCACAACAACAAGTGGACTCTGCAACGACAAAAGCGAAAGACGCGGCCGCAACCGTAGCGGCCTATCGCAATTCTTTTTCCGTATTCGACCCGGAACGCCAGTCCGCTTTGCAGTTGCAGCAAATCACCGGTTTGCAGAATCAATTGCTTACAGCCCAAAACCAACTTATCCAGCTTCAGTCAATCGCTCCGCAGAACCCGCAGATTCCTGTGCTGAAGACGAATATTCAGACACTCGAAAAGCAAATCGCGAATACAACCGTCGGTGTCGCCGGAAGTAAAGATTCCCTTTCCGCAAAGGCCGCCAATTACGCACGCCTGCAACTCGATGCCCAATTTGCCGATCGCCAATTGGATGCGGCAATGACTGCCCTTCAAAACGCACGAGTGGAAGCAAATCGCAAGCAGTTGTATCTTGAACGTCTCGTCGAACCCAACAGGCCCGATGTAGCGATCGAACCTAAACGTATCCGCGGCATTGTTACTGTGTTTGTGCTTGGCATTGTAGCCTGGGCCTCGCTCAGCCTGCTGATTGCCAGCGTGCGCGAACATCAGCACTGACGTCATGTCGTCTCCTCAGCCATATCCTTCGCTGCTTACCTCGCTCAAAATCCAGATGCGAGTAGTGTTCGCGCTAACCATGCGTGAAATCATTACGCGCTACGGTCGTCACAATATTGGTTTCGCATGGTTGTTTGCAGAACCAATGTTGTTCACGGTCGGTATCGCGGCACTTTGGAACCTGCTACACGAAACGGGACAGGGACACGAGATTAACGTGACGGCCTTTGCGGTCACAAGCTACTCCACGGTTCTGGTCTGGCGCAACACAATTGGCCGATGCACGCTGGCTGTCGAGCCTAATGCAGCCTTGCTGTTCCATCGCAATGTTCGCGTTATCGACCTATTTTTTGCGCGCATCACACTTGAGATTGTCGGTACAACGCTATCGATGCTGGTGCTGACCAGCACACTGATCGCGATAGGAATAATCGACCCGCCCGCCGATGTCTTGAACATGGCAGCCGGCTGGGTGTTGTTATGCTGGTATTCGGCCGCGCTTGGCCTGCTGATCGGGGGACTGTGCGAATACAGCGAACTTGTCGAAAGACTCTGGCACCCGATTTCCTACTTCCAGCTTCCTGTATCCGGCGCCTTCGTTATGGCGAGTTGGCTCCCCCCCAACCTGCGTGACATCGCAATGTTGTTTCCTGCGCCGAACTGCGTGGAATTATTTCGCTACGGATACTTCGGCTCGCAGATTACGCCATACTACGACGTTCCCTATACGATCATGGTCTGTGCTTTCCTCACGTGGATCGGACTTGCGGTTGTGAGAGACGTGTCGACGAGAGTGGAACACTGATGTTAAATCTTCAAGACGTGTCGAAACACTACAGCACACGTAACGGCAGACGGTTAATTCTCGACCATATCAATCTCACAATCGAACCGTCCGAACGCATCGGCATTCTGGGGCGCAATGGCGCGGGCAAATCGACACTGGTTCGCCTGATCAGTGGCTCCGAATTACCGACTTCGGGTACTATCAAGCGAGCAATGAGCGTATCTTGGCCGCTCGCCTTTTCAGGCGGATTTCAAGGAAGCCTGACAGGTCTCGACAATCTGCGATTCGCCTGTCGAGTCTACGGCGCATCCTACGAGGCCGCCCTACCTTTCGTAGAAGACTTCACCGAACTGGGAACGTATCTGCGAGAGCCGGTGAAGAAATATTCGAGCGGCATGCTTGCACGGCTTGCGTTCGCGATGTCAATGGCGATCGAATTCGACTGCTTTCTGATCGATGAGGTTATCGCAGTCGGTGACGCAAGTTTTCGCGACAAATGCCATCGGGAACTATTTGAAAAACGCCGCGATCGAGCGATGATTATGGTGTCGCACGATCCTCATATTATCCGTGAACACTGCACGCGCGCATGTGTACTTGAGAAAGGGGTGCTGCGTGAGTTCCTGGATGTAGACTCAGCATTTGATTTCTATCACGAAATCACGGGTCAACCTATTCACTCGTAAGTTTGGCCCACTTTCTTTCGTCGAACACGTGCCGCATCGTCAATGCACTCGACCCGACAACGGGTAGGCTAACATTTCACTTGTCGCCGTTGTGCGTTAGACAGCGCCCTGAGCAACACTATCGCAAATCCGATCACGCACGCATTGGAGCCCTACCGTGATTTTCAAGAAGCGCAAAACTGACGCCACCACAGAATCGGATCAGGCGTCGCAAGCCGACAACATCAACGTAGTGACAGATGACGCTACTACCGAAGGGTTTCAATCATCCTCGGCAATGATCCGCGAGAACGATCCAGCTGTTGACGAGCTCGTACGCGACCTGATCGAGGATGCGAAGCGGCGTGTGCACACGGGCGCCATCAAGGAACTGTGTGAAGAATATTTGAAGCATGAGAGCTATCGGATTGCGCGGCGAATTCTCGATCTCGCGAAAAACGCATTTCCTAATGACGCGAGCGTGCATGAACTCTTGGCACGCGCGTGTCACTTCCTTGGTGATCACCTCGCAGAAGCAGACGCTTGGCATCACGCCGCTAAATTGACGAATCGGGTCGAATTCAAGGTCTGCGAAGCGCACGCTCGGCTGCGTATCAGCGATTTCGCAACAGCCGAGACGATTCTTCAGGCAGTCTCCGGTGACGGCATCACTCGCTTCGATGTCGCCGCTGGCCTTGCGGAATGCGCATACCAGCGCCACGATCTAATGCGCGCTTTCGAGTACTGGACGCGTGCGGCGGAACTCGATCCGGAAGATTTGAATGCCTCACTGCAGCGAACCAATGTCCTGATCGAAATGGGAGACTTGCGTACAGCCGAGGCCATTATCGACGACGCGCAGGAAAGGTGGCCGGGCTCGGCGCTCGTTGCGGAAACGAAGGCACGCGTCCTGAAAAGCCGTGCCGATTATCCCGCAGCGCTCGAGTTCAGCCAGATCGCTGTCGTTATGGACTCGTCACCCAATCTGCATTTGACCCATGCAAGTGTCTTGCTGGCACTCGGTCGCGCAGATGACGCATGTCAAACGCTACGACAAGCACTCGCAAGGCAGCCTCGAGATACGAGTGTGCTTGCCATGCTCGCTGAATGCGAAGAGGCCGCTGGTCGCCGTTCGATAGCATTGGCAACCTGGCGCGGCTTGCTGCACTTTCAACCAGATTTTGTTCGAGCGCACATTGAGACGGCCAGGTTGGAAAACGTCGGGCGTTCTGCACAGGATTACCGCGACGCGTTGCTGAAGATTGCCGGACGCTATCCGCTGGCAGCAGAGCCTCTTGTAGCAGTGGCCGATATTGCACGCGACGCTCGTCAACAAACAGAAGTCGCGTCGCTTTGGAACCGAATCCTGACTATCGCACCTGGTCGCAAAGAATTCTGGCTACGGTGTGCGGCAGCCCTGCGCGAGTGCAACAAACTCGACGACGCAGAAAGAATGGTGTGGGATGCACTCGAACGTTTCCCAGAGGATCGTGATCTTCTGGAAGATGCGCTCGACCTAAGTACTGGCTTGGAACATCAGGCCCGAGCGGTAGAAGCCGGTAGGCGTCTGACCTCGCTGCTGCGCCGCACCCGTAGCGACGAGCCGGGATCCCCCGATATGGCCAATCCCCTGTTCAACGCATACACTCGCCTGACTTGGCTGCATTTCAACGTTGGGGATTTCAAGAATTCCCGAGCGATATGTGAAGAAATCGCGGAAATCTGGCCGAATTGCGCGTTCTATCTTGAACTGCGCGCGATGATGTCGATCCGGGAGCGTAACTGGCAGGATGCGCTCGACTCCGCACGTACCTACAACTACCTGTTCCCGCACTATCCGCGTGGCATTGAACTCGAGTACGAAGCATTGCTTGGCGCTCGAGAATTCAATGCTGCGGCAGAGCTACTCACTCGCGAAGACCTCGCGATGCGTTTTCCGGAATGGACCAGCCGATTCGCAGCCTGGCGCGACGCGGTTCGCTCCATTCGCCCTCCTGAACAGCCTACTGATACTCGTCTTGTCCTCGACGTCACGAGCCTCGCCACCGTTGTCGCGGCATCTGCCGCACCTGGCGGGATCGAGCGCACGATCGTCGAAGTCGTACTGGAATTGTTCGAAAGCTGGAAGGGCAACCTTGCACTCGTGAACTGGAAAACGATCGCCGTCGAAGTCGACCAGGCGGATTTCGCGTCGGCTATCTTCCCATCGAGCTTCGGCGAAGCATCACAGCAAAAAATCAATCCGTTCGTCCAACGTACGCTCACGAATGGAGAGAAAGCGTTCGAATCGAGCCCGCACGACATCGTCGTCATTCTCGGCTCGGCTTGGCACTACGATGCAAATAACGCGATTCTCAACGAATATAAGCGAGCTGGATCGCGTGTCGCAATATACATTCACGATCTGTTGCAGTTGTACTATCCAACGCTCGTCAGCGAAAAATGGGCAGCCATTTTCCGCTACTGGATCGGACCTGCGCTCGACCAGGCTGATCTGGTGATGGTCAACTCGAACCACTCCGGACGAGAAATTCAGCAGTTTTGCGCCGAAACCGGCCGCCAGCCGATCGAAGCCATCAAGGTCGAACTCGGTGACGATTATCGTTGCCTGCCCCGGAAACAACGTGTCGACGAGGCAAAAGTCGCGTCCGTTCTTCGCCTCTCGAAAAGTGCCGGGTACGTCATGTTCGTGTCAGCACTTGGCAAACGCAAGAATCATGGGTTCCTCGTCCGTGCGTGGGACAGACTGCGCAAGATGAGCGGTGAGGATTGTCCGACGCTCGTGTTCGTCGGCTCGCCAGGCGACGGTATGACTGCAATCGAGGCAGAACTTCGCGCAACGCAATACGCCGGTGGCAAGGTTGTCCTATTGCACAACGTCGATGATGCGAGTCTGGACAAGCTCTACGAGAATTGCTTGTTCACCGTGTTTCCGAGTCTGTGCGAAGGCTGGGGGTTACCGATTGCTGAAGCCTTGTCTCACGGGAAAGTTTGCCTCGCATCGGCGACGACATCCATGCCGGAAGTCGGCGGCGACTGCGCGGACTATTTCGAGCCGACCGACGAAGACGCATTCATTGCCCTGGCAACCCAATATGTCTACGATCATCCAAAGCGCACGGAGCGCGAAGCGTACGTCCGGGAGCACTACCAACGTCGCAAATGGAGCGCCACAACAGAGCATATCGTCTCCCTAGTCGATACGCGCCTGCTCGCATCGGGCGGCAAGCCGGTCCTGCCAATTCCGAGAACAACGCAAATTGCAGGCGTCATTCAGGTATGCGCGAGCTACGGAAAGCAATGCGGTATCGCTAGCTACGCATCTCACGTCGCAGCCGCAATGCGAGGACAAGGTAGGGATACCGTGATCGTCCGCGGGGTGGACGAATGTGAACCGTATCTGGCGACGGGTCGCTATGGCTATATATTCGTGCAGCATGAATACGGATTGTATGATTCCTTCAATCCAACTCTTGCCGGCCCAGATACGACTGGAGAATTGATCGAGCAACTCGAAGACTACGCAGAGCGTTACCCGAACGTGAGCTCAGCTGTCGTGATGCACACGATCGACATGAACAAGCCCGATCTACGTGAACGCAGTCAAATGCTGTTTAACTCTACGATTCCTGTCGTTACTCTGAGCAGTGCCGCTGCACGCAATACCCGTGCAATATTCGTTGAGCACGGCATTCATGTGACGTCACCGATCGCTTCAGTTGAAGCCCCGGCACGTGCTGAAGGAAATGCTCTAACCGTATCGTCCTTCGGCTTCCTGTCCCCTCATAAGCGCATCGATCGGATTCTCCAGGCGTGCGTCGAGTCGAATAGTCGTCTTGTCGCCAACTTCGCATGTGATTCCGCTGAGCGGGCACAGCGAGCTCGAGAACTGGTTGCAAGCATGGGCGTTGCTGGCAAGGTCACTTTTGGCTTCCAAACCGACGAGGAAATTCTCGCAACGTTGCGCTCGGGCGATGTCGTGTATTTCCCGCAAGGTCCGATTTCTTATTGGGCGACTACCGGCTCCGCTCGTGTGGCAATGACGGCCGATCGGCCAGTCGTTACCTCCCCGGAAGATCAGTTCGAGGACATGGCCGCCGGCGTTATTTTTGCGACCGATGCTGATTTGCCGACCGTTCTTCGCAGATTGTCGAACCCAACCTACTACGCACAAGTTCTGGGCCGGTTAAGGGTGTTTCGTGATGAAAACACGATCGATGCGGTCTATCGCGACGCGTTGGCTATGTTGAACTCCGAAAATCGTGCCGCGCGCATTCCGAGTGCCCGATCCGCAATCATCGTCTCGGATCTACTCGCGCTCCCAGCACGCACTGCAGTAAAGACCCTCTATACGTCTCAATTCGATCGACAACCCACATCGAACGAATTCGAATCGTTCGAAGCTACCGAAGGTGGCTCCGTTGACACTCGACTGGCAGCGATTTTTGGTGCTGCTCGCAATGCTCTGATGCAGGGACGCCCGATAGATCTGGCCGTTGATTCATGTCATGCAGATTTGCTCGCAAGTTCCGAGCTCTCCGCTATAGACGGCAACCGACTCGTCAGTGCACTTTCGCTATTGTTACTCGACCAAACTGACTTCATCGACACGGCCATGCTGGCCATCGCCAAGCGTCGTCCGTCCGATTTCGAACGCGCGGAACTGGATGCTATGCCCGTCGACGATGTCGCTGCACGAATGTCCGTTCTGCGCGCAATCGTACGCATTGCAAATAAGGCCCGCGCGACACGCAGCGCGGTCGGTGACTTGCAGGCTCACCTGTACCTCCAGGCACCGGTTCCCGGTCAAATTCAGCATTCGCGACGCCGTTATCATCTATCGGAATTGTGTGTGTATCCTGCTATCTACCGTGCGATCGCTGTTTATCGCAAGCTCTTCAAGCGCGATCCGTCACTAGAGGAGCATCTTGCGTTATCGTCGGTCGACTCATACGAGGCTATCGACAGAGTTTGTCAATTGGCGGCCACCACCGATGCAGTTCATGTGATCGACAACATCCCCGATCGCGCCGGCTGGTTAACGACAATGCAACGCGTACAGTCGGTGCTCGAGGAAATTAGCGATACACAGGCTGACGAGATGACCGGTGAGAATCTCTGTTCGCTCGAGAAGCGACGGTTGTCGCGTGCGTTCCCCAGCTTTGTGCTGCTCACCTGAAACCTCATCGTGCGCGCGAATCTATCGCGCGCACGATGTTCGTCACGATCGATTCAATCCAAGGCGCGAAAGATCCTCCACGTCCGGAAGACAATATCCTCGCGAACCGGCGCATGTTGTGCCGTTTTGCTACCACCGGTGTCTACCGCAGGACACGAATTGCGATCACACCGCTCTATTTCTATGAAGCTGATTCTCCACATTGGCACCGAGAAGACGGGAAGCTCTTCACTGCAGCTCACGCTTGCACATCAACGAGACCGCCTCGCCACCCAAGGTGTATGGTACTCGCGAGTGCTAGGCGAATATGCTCATCGCAAACTGTCGCTCTATGGGAGGGACCCACTAAATGTGATGACGGACGACCGACTTGCCTCATTCGGCGTCCAAGACTCACAACAGTACGCGGCGCTTTGCGCGTCGATTGAAAGCGATCTACAGAGCGATGTCGATGCGGCACTATCCCGCAACTGCCGATACTTTATCGTCAGTTGTGAGTATTTCAGCAGTTTGTATCGCAATACAAATGAAACAGCTCGACTCGCCGACATGCTCTATCGGCACTTTGACGAAATCGAGGTCGTTTGCTTTATTCGACCTCAGATCGATGTACTGATTTCCAGAATATCAACACTCGCCTGCGACGGGATCGAAATCAACGAGTCGATGATCCATGATCTCGCTGAAGACGAGCAGTATTTTAATTTCGACCTTTTACTTGATCGATGGGCAAATAGTTTCGGCCGGGATTCCATTAAACCGATTCCTTATAAACGGAATCGCGATACACTCGCATATCTAACGAACAAATTCGACATTCAGATTGAAGAAATTGGACTCGAACGTATCAACCAGTCTATTGACGTTGAATCGATTGCACTTCTGAATGCGGCTCGCTTATCGGGTAGCACACTCGAATCGGTTGCCACGTATCTCAAGGACTTCGGCGCGACAAACAAGCTCAGTTTGTCGCGCCACGATCAAGAGAGACTGCAATCAAAATTCGAAGAGAGCAACTTGGCACTTTGCTCGAAATGGCCGACGATTGCACCGGCGGATCTACAACCAAGCGATGTAGCGGAAGATGATGCCGGAAATCTCCATTTGCTCACTACAGCAGATCGGTTCGCACCGCAGCTTCGCTATGTGCTCGAACGCTTTCAGACCGAAGCGGCTTCACGCACTCGCCGGCACACCTTCGTGCGTGCGTGCGACTTCACGCTAGCCATTCCGGAGGGACACTTTGCAGCCCGCTATCTTCAGGATGGAGGGCTTTTTCGACCACGATTTATTCCCTTGTTCGAAAGATTGCTGCATAACGGTCACGTGGTCATCGACGTCGGCGCCAACATCGGTTTCTTCAGTTTGCTCGCGGCACGACGCGTTGGGCCGAGCGGAAGAGTCATCGCCTTTGACCCGAGTGCCAAGGCGATCTCCGCACTGTTGCACGCGTCAGCCATCAACAATCTCTCCAATATCGAGGTACACAACGTCGCGTTGTACGAGCGATTCGATACGCTGGCAATCGTTCACAACTTGGCATCGACCAACTGTGTCGTAAAGCCAGTCGGCGCGATACCGGGTCATTTGATTGACTACTCACAACTCGATCTTGTTTCCGCAATACAAGCTGACGCTGCACTCTGCGATCTGACGCGCTGCGATCTCGTAAAGGTCGCGGTAGGCGGCAATGAACTTCCCGTCATGCGAGGTGCGCAAAGATTACTCGATCGATTTAAACCGGTCGTCTTGTCGGAGTACTCCCCCGCCTATCAAGCTGACGTCTCGAACACTTCACCCGATGCCTACTGGCAAGTATTCGCCGAACTCGGTTACCACTGCCGTCTCATCGGCGCGGACGGCCAATACGAAACCATGGCGGATTTATCACAATTGCTCGAACGTTACGAAGCGGAAGAACGAGCATGTGGAGGCGTGACTCACCTTGAGCTCTGCTTCGACCATCCAGCCTCGTCATTGCGGCTATTCGAATAAACGTCGGTATGTGCCTGACGCTTAAAGATCCGCTTCCATCGTCGTCGCCTCGAGTTCCGAGGCTTCCCATTGCCGTCCTACGGCAATGAGTTTTGCATTAAGCTGGGAACTAATTGACTGAATCCAGCGCTTATCAAAACGATGCACATGTACGAAATGCCGGAACAAGCCTATCGTCCATGATCCGTGTCGTTCAGCACTGGCCAAGAGCAGCGACCGAGCGTAGTGTTGAGATCCGTTTCGAATATCCGCGCGCAGCTGGCGCACCGAAATCGGCACATCTTCGATTAGATCGCGAATCAACGTGCTGAGTCGACGACATTCGAATAGTGCAGTTGCACTGGGGTGCCCAGAGAAAGGCAATGCAATATCGTCGTGATTCGGAAACACAAATTTCAGGCACTCTACATGGCGCCGATCAGAGGCCATCCTCGAATCATAAATGAAATACGCGTGTTGCCTGACTGGTTCACGCCATCTATGGGAGTAGCCCATACGGTGACGCACGTCATCCCATCGATCTTCGAATGACGTATCTGCCGGCCTTGGCGAGTATTGCGGACTAATTGCAATGACTTTATCCACATCGAATGCTTGAGCGAAATACAACGCAGCATATGCACCCATACTCGATCCATACGAAATACGTCGACTATACCCTTTGAGCAAAGGGCGACAGTAATGCTCAATCATACCGGTGGTGATGTCCTGATACCAAATATTACGCTTCGGCTTAAAGCACAGTACATCCAAACCCAAGGATGAGAAATAATCCTCTCCAAATCCCGGCCTCTCGAAGCCAACATAGTCAAATGGCTGAAACGTAACAATAATCGTATCCGAACCAACAGATGTTAGCTCGGCAATCGTCTCCTCATTATCAAAAATTACTCGCTTGCAACGCTGACTATTAGCTTCCGTAGAAACGAGCTTTGTCACGCTAACCCGGTCAATGACCACCGTCGAGTGTGCGTCAACATGCGTGCGAATTTCGAGATCTTGACAAGGCACGTCGAGAGTGAAAATCAGGTTCCGAACCAACCCTCGGCTTGACGTGCTCGCTTCCATTTGAGCCACTACGTGCTTTCCAAGATCGACGGTCACCTCGACAAGACATATGCCGCCATCGGCAATCGTGCCCTCGCCGTCAATATCGACACGATATCGTCCCTTGTCCAAGGTCAAATACGGTCCGTAGGTCAACCAACCCGCGGCACCTGACGAGACGAGCCGACCGCCTTTGAAGGCACCCACGACAGACTTGATCTCCTGCTCAGCCGCCGATAATGAGCAAATTGTCTCGGCAGCCGATGCCGGCGCCGTGGTGGTTGCGATCCCATTCGACTCATCCGATCGATTACCACCGAACAACTTTGCAGCTCGCCTCAACAACATCATTGATATCTTGCCTCTATCGAAATATTTCGAAACGACCGTGCGCCCGGGTCGATATGAACATCAAGGCAATATACGGTTATACATTGCCTGCAGGCGGTCGGCATAAGCCGCTGAATCGAACATTTGAGCACGTGCGACTCCACGTACCGCAAGTTGAGCTCGCAACTCAGCGTCCTGTTCGAGTTGCCGCAAGCCATGAGCAATCGAGTTCACGTCGTACGGATCGACAATTACGCTGGCATCTCCAGCGATTTCCGGCAGCGAACCGCCCGTCGAGCATAACGTAGGGGTACCAAGCTGCATGGCCTCGAGAATTGGCAGGCCAAATCCCTCGTATAGCGACGGAAACACCACAGCCTTGGCCGCGCGAATAAGACTGATCAGGAATGAGCGCGGCGTGTAGTCGAATACATGAATTCGACGCCTCAGGTCTGGCCGCTGCTTCAGCATTGCGTTAATGAGTTTCATTTCCTCATCTGCCTTCCATGCGAGCGAACCGACAATAACCAACTGCGTGTTCAATCGAGCAGAGAGAAATGCCTCGACCAGACGCCCAACATTCTTCTTCGGCTCAATTGCACCGAAGAACAAGAAATAACTCCGAGGCTCCAGTCCAAAAACCCCCTCGACCTCAAGCTCCGCATCATACAGACTCTTGCCAGCGGCCACGTCGCTTGTATCAACAGCCTGATAGGTGTTGCTGACGTGTTGCGGCGACGTACCGAACAATTCAATAATATCCGCCTTGGAACGCTCCGACACCGTACAGATGTGGGCGCTCGTTTCAAGGCAAGACTTGATCAATCGGTAGTAATAGCGCTTGTTGTCGAGAGTGGTATACGGCAATCGCAGCGGTACGAGGTCGTGAATCGTGTAGACGTTAGGTACACCCTCTATGCGAATAGGAAGTGGGTAGGTCCAATGCATCACGTCCGGCTTTTGTGGAAGACGAATCGTGAGGAATTTTCCATAGCGCCGGAAATGCGCACGCGCGACAGAAAAGAGATCTGTCACATTCCAAATATCGGATTCTCTCGGTAACCGCTCCGCAAAACGGGCAGTTTCCACCTTCCCCGAGATTGATATGGGGCTGGCTTCATAGCCGAACGGAGCCGACAGTGTCGACTTCACGTAAGACACGGTAGTCTGGAGCAACTTGCGATTCGGCGTTGTTCCACCAAGATAGTCGAAGAACGATATCTCACGCAGCAACGGAAGCAGCTTCGGCGAAATTGGGGCACCATATAGTGTCTGGGTACGCCCCCCCATCTGACTCACGTGATTCGCGAGATTGCGAGCGTAGGTGGCAACGCCCGTTCCGCGTTGGAGCGCAAGATTGTGTCCGTCGATAGCAACAACTTTATTCATTGAAACGGGTCACAACATAGATATCTTGATCAGATGGCCAGCGCATGGGCCGCTCGACCGCACAATAGGTGACGGCCGACATCCAGTGCGATGGACGTACACAACTATTTGAAATTCTGGACGCCGGTCACGACCGGATAGGCGACCGAAAATACAAGATTCAGCACCTTTTGAATTTCAGTAACCGGTGCGTTCGAGACATAGAGCAAGTCCTTATTATCCATCATGAAACTCTGCGCGACGAAGAATGCATTCGGATCGCGCAAATTCACTCGATAAATAACCGGAACTTTGCCGTCAGCCGTAGTTCGGACAGGTGAATTGGGCCATGTAATCGCATTCTGATCTTCCAGTCGGAAAATAAATACGCCCTGTGCATCGGAACGCGAGTCCTCCAATCCCCCGGCCCTCGCCAACGCTTGCGCCAGTGTGATCCCCTGCGCTTCGAAGTTAACCTCTTGATTCTTGCCGGTAGCTCCAAGCGCCGTAAAGCTGTATGGCTGATATAACGCTGTCACGACATCGCCGGCTCGCAACACGACATTTTGGCGAGGATCCCGGATGATCGCTTCCAGCGGCTGCGAAACGACGGTGTTACCCCGCGTAACTTGTATTGTCACTTTATTGATCGACTCGCGCACGCCGCCTGCCGTCGCCAGCGCGTCAAGTAGGCGCTCACCACGCGCGGTCAGTTGCATCCTGTTGCTGGCGGCGACATCGCCGACGATGGTCACATACGACGTCACATTCTTGGACAACTTGACAAGAACTTGCGGGTTGTGAGCCATGCCGCGCAGCCTTGCGGCGATACGCTCCTGCAATTGCGAGGACGTACTACCGGCGGCCTTGACCGCGCCGATAAAGGGCACATTTATATTGCCATCAGCGTCGATCATCTGATCCGGCAGGACCGTAACACGCGCGCCATTCACGCCGCTGGCCGACTCAAGCTGCTGGCCCGCACCAAACAAAGCCGCAGGCGGCGCCTCCCAAATCGACACGGAAACGGTATCGCCAGTCCCGAGTTGCTGCTGGAATTCCGCCCCTCCGCCAAGCGTCGAAAAAAAGTCAGTTTGCTTGCGATCTGCATACAACTGGCGTGCAACTTCATCCGTTACATCGACGATCTGGATGCCGGAAGCGTTATTCCGGGCCTGCCCTGCACCATCGATCTGAGCTCTACTTGGGCCCGACGTCGGAATTGCAGAACAGCCTGCAAGCCATACGACGCCGCAGCAGAGCAATCGCCCACCGATACCTCGAAACAAATGCAGCATTTTTGACACACGTGATTGAGTTCGGCGCAAATTGTCTCACGTAGTCCATTAGAATGAAGCGCAGAAGCAAAAAAACCACGCTCGAAGTGCGTACGCGTCTCGATTGACTAGCACACAAATGTAACAGCAGTGTTGAATATCTTCCTTGATGTCTCCCGCCTGATGACGCGGTTGTACGATGGACTGCGCCCTACCGGAGTCGATCGCGTCGGGCTCGCTTACATCCAGCGATACGGAACAAACGCGCGCGCGGTGCTAAGTGAGCAGGGCTTCTGTTCCATCTTGTCCGCCGCCGATACGCGCGCGACCTTCGACCTACTACTCTCCTCAAAAATCGACCGCTGGGCGATACGCAAAATTGTGGCGCGAGCATGCATGCAGAGCGTCTCGAGACAGGCAACGAACGGCGGCATATTGCTACATACCAGTCACAACGGGATGGAGCACGGCCGTTACTATGACGCTCTGGCGCGTCGAAATATTCGCCCGGTCTTCTTGATTCACGATTTGATTCCTGTAACTCACGCCGAATTTTGTCGCCCTGGCGTCGATACATTGCATCGTCATAGAATCGATACCGCGCTGCGACGTGCTGCTGGACTGATCGCGAACTCCGATGCCACCCTGGAGAGTCTTTTAGCAGAGGCAGTAAAAGCGGGCATAACAAAACCTCCACCTACTGTGGTCGCGCGCCTGGCGCCGGGTACAGTAGAGTGCTCGTCATCTCCGGCCCCCATCGACGAGCCGTATTTCGTTATGTTGGGCACGATCGAACCTCGCAAGAATCACTGGTTCATCCTTCATGTCTGGCGGCGTCTTGTTGAACAGATGGGTAACGACGCACCCAAGCTTGTCATTATCGGTCGACGTGGCTGGGAATGCGAAAACGTTATAGATATGCTCGAGCGCTGTGAGCCGCTGCGTCGAGTGGTCATCGAAGAATCGGACTGCAGTGATATACAACTCAACGCGTGGCTGCAGCACGCGCGCGCGTTGTTGTTCCCTTCTTTCGTCGAAGGTTACGGCATGCCGCTTGTGGAAGCTTTGGGCCTCGGTGTACCAGTAATCGCGAGTGACCTCCCGGTGTTCCACGAGATTGCGTCGGATTTCCCCACGTATCTTGATCCGCTAGATGGTCCCGGCTGGTATGCCAATATCCGGGCCTATATGGAATATGACAGCCCTGAGCGTCGCCATCGGATTCAAAAAATCGCTAGCTTCCGCACGCCAACATGGAGCGAACATTTCGAGCAAGTTGATAGCTTTCTCGATTCGCTACGTTAAATGATGCCCCCGTCACACTCCTACTTCACGTCGGCGGCCGATCGCGAATTCAACGTGCGTTCGGTCGTTCGCGGCAGACGACTGATCGGATGGATGACCGGTAGGTCGCCGCTGATCTGGGTAGACACGTTGGTGGGTCGCATTGCGGCTCGTTCGGCACTCGTCGTCGGAGCCGCAATGCAAGCGACCTATCCCGGACCGATACTTGGGCACCGCAAGCAACATGCACCGCCACTTTCGTGGTTCGTGTGTCCTGATGATTGCATCTCTCGCGGCGGATTCGTTGCCGCACTGGAGTCGCAACTTGTGCGCTCCTCAGATGCCACGCCAAAGGAACATATAGAGGATGCCATCGCCCGCGTTCTCGAAACGGATGCTCTCCATATCCGTCATCGCGTCAGCCCATTGCCGAAACAATGGCACGATTCATGTGCCACCTCGCGAGTCGTTTTGCTGGACGAGCGCACAACTACTCACATTGACTACTGCACGTCGCGCGTCTCTCGAAGAGCGGCCTTCACTGAAATGGTGGCCAATGCACGCCGTTCGCATCCTGACGCACAATTCTGGCTACTGAGGTCGGCAGACTCCGGCCAAGGCACTTGGCTGTCAAGCCAGACGACACTGCCCCCGGATACGGCCTTACTCGAAGTCGACCACTCACTATACGAAATGCTCGATCGAATAGATGCAGTGTATGTCGTCGGCGCCTCGGAAGGAATGGCCGCTCTGTTGGCAGGCATTCCAACTCATGTCTTTGGAACTCCTTACTATTCGGGCTGGGGTCTCACTCAAGACTATGCGCTGATGCCCGAACGCACGGCGCGCCCTACGCGCAACACGTTCTTCAACGTAGTGTTTCAACAGCTTGCTCGTTACCTCGATTCGACCACCGGTCAGCCGGGTTCGCTGGACGCGACGCTGGATAGTGTCGCCCTGCAGCACTCGGTCGCTACTCGCTTCTTCGACTTGACGGCGATCGCCGCTTTGCGCTTTCAGTGGTGGAAACGCTCCTATGCCACTCCTTACCTGCGTGCTGGGGGCAGCAACCTCCGTTGGGTTGGAAAAACCGGAGACGTTGGCTCTAACGAGACCGCAGCCGTTTGGGGTGGCCGCACCGCAGTCGGTTTGCCCACCGGCACGCGCGTGGTTCGTATAGAGGACGGCTTTCTGCATTCGGCGGGTCTCGGCTCGGACATGTCAGCACCGTATAGCCAGGTACTCGATTTTCAGGGAATCTACTTCGACGCCACCCGTCCAAGTGACTTGACCACGATACTCAATACGGCGCAGTTTGATGAACGGGAACTCGAGCGCGCAGCAGCGTTGCGCCACGCTATCGTGCGATTCGGGCTGACCAAATACAATCTTGGCAGGCGAGCGCCCGTCTGGCGCGCCCCGTCGGGAAGACGCATTGCATTGGTTGCTGGCCAGGTTGCGGATGACGCTTCTATCCGGCTGGGAACCGGGAGTATCGCAACAGCCGAAGCCTTGCTTAAGGAGGTGCGTTCGCGCTATCCCGACGCGTTCATCGTGTATAAGCCGCATCCTGACGTGATGTCCGGAAATAGACCCGGTGTCATCGATGGCGCGAAACTCGCTGACATCGTCGATGACCGAGCAGACCTCGTATCGCTCATCGCCGCAGTAGACGAAGTCCATACGCTGTCTTCATTGACAGGCTTTGAAGCATTGTTACGTGGTAAAGAAGTGTACACCTATGGACTGCCGTTCTATGCTGGCTGGGGGCTCACCCACGATGCGCTACCCCAGCCCTGGAGAGCCCGAACGCTGACGCTCGACATGCTGACAGCCGGCGTATTGATCCGGTATCCAATCTATTGGGACTGGGATCTCGCACTATTCACCAGCCCCGAGGCGGTCGTTCTGCGGTTATCGCAGATCGCCAATCGCCCTCTTGGCGAAATCCGCAAGGACCACAAGCGCTTTTTCGTCAAAGCCGCACGATGGAGCCGTAATGTGCTTTGGCATGCGTTATGGCACTGTCGACACCGCCCAACCGACAACTCCCAACCGAGGTGGCGCAGGCAGACGTAAAGGGCTTTCAACGATATCGCATTTCACCCTTTCCTCTATGTCGGTCGAAAACTGATATCAGAGGTAATTCAACTCGAGGCATCCTATGATTTATCCGGTCATCCTATGCGGTGGTAGCGGCACTCGGCTCTGGCCGATGTCACGCGGCGGCTATCCCAAACAGTACCTGAAACTCACGGGTGACAGTACGCTCGTGCAGCAAACAGCGCTACGCCTGCGCAATATACCGGACGCTATTAACCCGATCGTCGTCACGAACAATGAGCAACGCTTCTTGGTCGCGGAACAACTTCGACAGATCGGCGTCGTGCCATCTTCGATCGTGCTTGAGCCGATCGCTCGTAACACAGCACCGGCGATAGCAATCGCCGCTCTATTGGCACAACAGAGCAATCCTGATGCACTGCTTCTAGTGCTGCCGTCCGATCATGTCATCCAAAACGAAGCTGCCTTTGTAGCAACAACCGCAGAAGCAGCATCGATTGCCAAGCAGGGGCATCTCGTCACCTTCGGCATCAAACCGGCCGAACCACATACCGGTTATGGCTATATCCGTCGCGGATTGCCCGTGGCCGACGGCATTTCGGCTTTTCAGGTCGACGCGTTCGTCGAAAAACCCGACGCACCGACGGCCGAACGCTTCCTCAGCGACGGCAACTACTACTGGAACAGCGGCATGTTCATGCTGAAGGCGTCCACGTACATGGAGGAACTGCATCGCCATGCACCGGAAATCGCCCGCCAGGCAGAACTCGCGCTCGAATCCGCCAAGCGCGACAACGACTTCGTCCGCCTCGACGCAGACGTGTTCGCCGCCTGCCCGAACGTCTCGATCGACTACGCGGTGATGGAGAAGACCGAGCGCGCCGCAGTCGTCGCGGCAGCGGACCTCGGCTGGAACGACATCGGATCGTGGAGCGCGCTTGCTGACATTGCAGAAGCTGACGAACAAGGCAACGCGCTGATCGGCGACATCTTCACCAACTCGGTAAAGAACTCGTACATCCGCGCCGAACACCGGATGGTCGCCGCCCTCGGCCTCGACAACATCGTGATCGTGGAAACCGCCGACGCCGTGCTCGTCGCGCATCGCGACAAAGCCCAGGACGTCAAGAAAATCGTCGAATGGCTGAACGCGTCCGGCCGCCACGAATCGGTCACGCACCGCCGCGTCGTGCGCCCATGGGGCTCGTACGAAGGCATCGACCAGGGCGATCGCTTCCAGGTCAAGCGCATCATCGTGAACCCGGGCGCACAGCTGAGCCTGCAGATGCACCACCATCGCGCCGAACACTGGATCGTCGTGAAGGGCACGGCGATGGTCACGAACGGCGACAAGGAGATCATGCTGACCGAGAACCAGTCGACCTACATCCCGCTCGGCGCGACCCACCGTTTGACGAACCCCGGCAAGATCCCGCTCGAACTGATCGAGGTCCAGTCGGGCGCGTACCTCGGCGAGGACGACATCGTCCGCTTCGAGGACACCTACGGACGCGCAGCGAAGTAAACACCGCAACTTCGGGGTCGCGCGCCGCAACCGGCGTCGATCCGATGCGCCAGACGGGCAGCACGCAGGCGTCCTGCCCGTTTTTCATTACGTCAACCAATGTCAGCCCGGTTGCCCGCCCCTCCCAGGTCAGGTTATAAAAGCGCCTCCCATTCCGGTGCATGCGCCGCCCCTTTACCCTTGACTTCGGAGAACGCATGATCGATCTCGCCACCGCCCAGCAATTCCTGATGACCCGCGGCCTCGACTTCGGCCTCAACCTCCTCGCCGCGATCGTCTTGTGGTTCGTCGGCCGCTGGGCGATCCGCATCGGAACCCGCCTGCTCGGCAAGGTCGTTCGCCGCAGCGGCAAGGTCGACCCGACGCTCACCGACTACCTGACCTCCGTCGTCGGCGTGCTGCTGACGATCCTGCTGATCCTCGCGATCCTGCAGATCTTCGGCGTGCAGACCACCTCGTTCGCCGCGTTGCTCGCCGGCCTCGGCCTCGCGATCGGCACGGCCTGGGGCGGCCTGCTCGCGCATTTCGCCGCCGGCGTGTTCATGCAGGTGCTGCGCCCGTTCAAGATCGGCGACGTGATCAGCGCGGGCGGCGTCACGGGCACGGTGAAGGAGCTCGGCCTGTTCGGCACGACGATCATCACCGCCGACAACATCGTGACGATCGTCGGCAACAACAAGATCTTCTCGGACAACATCGCGAACTACAGCGCGACGCCGCATCGTCGCGTCGACCTGACCGCGAAGATCGCGCACAGCGTCGACGCGGCCGATGCGATCAACCGCCTGAAGACGCAGATCCAGCTGGTGCCGAACGTGCTGAAAGTGCCGGCACCGGACGTCGGCGTGCTGCAGTTCACGCCGGAAGGCCCGCTGCTGTTCGTGCGCCCGTCGACTCAGCCGGAGAACTACTGGCAGGTGTACTGCGACACCAATCGCGTGATCCTCGATACGTTCCGCGAAGCCGGCTATCCGACGCCGGAAACCCCGGTCTCGCAACGCAACGCGTAACGGACGCGGCGGCCGAGCCGCGCGGACGAAAAAAAAGCGTGGCAGCCGCCACGCTTAATAGGATGGTCAGCCCGATCCTCACTCAGTGGACTACGCTGAGTGAGGATTTTGTCCTTCTGGAGGACCATCATGGACACGGTATCGCTGATCGGAGTCGATCTCGGCAAGCACTGCTTCC
>NZ_JACFYV010000074.1:0-29413 GCF_016759955.1 Burkholderia sp. KCJ3K979 | reverse complement strand
ACGATCGGCCGCGTCGCGCGGATCAGGTCGATCGGCTTCTCGCCGCCGGTCTTCTCGCTGTCCTTGTAGAGGTTGTTGATCTCTTTCTTGTTGATCGCGGCGACCGTCATCACCATGATCTGGATCGCCGCGCTCGCCGCGAAGTGACGCACCTGGCCGAGCTTCGCGGAGTCGTACAGGAAGTAGTCGTACGGCACGCCCGCGTACAGCGCGCGGAAGTGATCCTCGGTGATCGCGAGCGTCTTGTGAACGCCTTCCTTGATCGCGATCGACGGCACGACGATCACGAATTTCGTGAAGCCGTAGCGGCGGTTCAGCTCGAAGATCGTGCGTAGGTACACGTAGGTCTTGCCGGTGCCGGTTTCCATCTCGACGGTGAAGTCACGCGAGCCGGGCAGACCGGACGGCGGCAGCCCGCCGCGCAGCTGCACGTCGGCGAGATTGCGCGCGAGCGCGTCGTCGGTCAGCGACAGCCGGTTGCCGACACCCTGCTCCGATACCGCGAAACCGAGCGAGCCTTGCGCGGCGGCCGTCGTGCCGGGCGCGGCGTTCGCGAGCACGCTGAAGTCGCCGCGATACGATTCCTGGCCGCGAAACAGGTCGCAGACGGCGTCGATCGCCTCGCGCTGGTAGTCGAGATCCGCTTCGAAATGCAGGCGCATCACAGGCTCCGCACGCGCTTCACGCCGTGCTGTTCGAGCAGCGCGGCGAGATTGAGCTTCGCGACGTCGTCGACGAAGCCGCTGTCGCGGAACAGGCACGTGACGTCGCGCGACGCGCCGCTCGCGTCGAGCAGGTCGACGATGCCGTCGGCGAGCGGGCCCGCGTCGTCGCGTGAAATACGTGCATCGAAGCACGCGACGATCGCGCGGCCGATCAGGTGCACGGTCTTGCCGGCCACCTGGTGATGCTCGACCGGCGTGCACAGGTCGAGGCCGAGCTTGAGCGTCAGCTCGGCGAGCAGGTCGTCCTCGGTGCGGCCGGTCTTCACGTGCTCGACGGATGCGAAGAGGGCGTGGTCGAAGTCGTCGCGGCGCGGGTCCCACTCGATCACGTTGGTCGTGTCGAGCCGGTATACGCGAAAACCGAGGTCGCCATAGCTTTCCGGATAGTCGCGCGCGACCTGTTGCGCGGCACGGCGCAGGCGTTCCTTCGTGATTTCGGCGAGGGTCAGCGGCTTTTTCAGCTTCGCGCAGAAATCGGCGGCCGCCGTTTGCGTCTTGTCGCGGCGGTCGAGCGCCTCGGGCAGTTGCACGAGGATGTAGCGGCGCGCGCCGCCGTCGGTCGCGTTCACCTGCATCACCGCGTGGCCGGTCGAACCGGAGCCGGCGAAGCAGTCGAGCACGATGTCGTCGCCGCGCGTGCACCAGCCGATCACGGCCGCCGCGAAGTCGACAGGCTTCGGCAGGTCGAACGGGATGCCGAGCGTCTTCAGCAGCGCGTCGTCGGAGCCCGCGAACGGCAGCACCGACGGCACGTTCTCGTACATGTTCTCGTCGAGGTAGTAGATCCGCTGCGGCTGCGTGGTTTCATCCGGGCCGAATTCGATCTGGCCGCGCTCGAGCAGCGCCTGCATCGTCGCGGGCGGGTTACGCCAGCCGCGCGCCGGCATCGCGCACGGCTTGCCGGTGACCGGGTGGATCAGCGGCGTGAAATATTCGTCCGGCGCCTTCTTCTTGTTCGGCCACGCCATCGACACGAGGCGGTACACGCGGCCTTCCGGCGACAGCCGGTCGTACATCACTTCGCCGCCGGACAGGTTGGTCTGCGCCTTCATCCACGCGCGGTACGCCTTCTGCGCGTCCTTCGGGTTGCCGCTGCGGTACACCGCGTCGTGCGCGGCATCGAGCATGCGCTGCGCGTTGCGCTTCGGGCGCTTCAGCGGCGCCCGTTCGAGCAGCGTCTCGGCGTTGCGCGCGAACAGCACCAGCGATTCGTGCTGGTACGCGACGCCGCGCGCGTCGCCCTTCGGGTTGCGCTTGTCCCACACGGCCACGCCGAGCTCGTTTTCCTCGCCGAAGATCTCGCGCAGCATCAGCACCAGCGCATGCACTTCGTGCTCGTCGATGTGCACCGCGATCAGCCCCTCGTCGGACAGCAGCGCGTGCGCGAGCTTCAGGCGCGGATACATCATGTTCAGCCAGTCGGTGTGGAACCGGCCGTTCGCCTCGGTGTTGGTGCTGCGCTTCACGCCGGCTTCGGTCTGGCCCGTCATCGCCAGGTAGTGGCGGATGCTGTCGCTGAAGTCGTCCGGATAGACGAAATCGCTGCCGGTGTTGTACGGCGGGTCGATGTAGACGAGCTTCACCTTGCCGGCGTAGCTCTTGTGCAGCAGCTTCATCACGTCGAGGTTGTCGCCCTCGATCACCAGATGGCGCGTGTCGTCCCACGCGACGCTGTCGTCGGGGCAGGGCCGCAGCGTGCCCGTCGACGGCGTGAGCGCCGCCTGGCGCGCGGCGCGCTTGCCGTGCCAGTGGAAGCCGTAGCGCTCGTCGGCGTCGCCGACCGTGCGCTCGCCGACCAGCGCCTTCAGCACGTCGACGTCGACCGACGCGCCGTCCGGGCCTTCGGTCACGAGTTCGGGGAACAGCGCCTTCAGGCGCGCGACGTTGTCGGCGGTGAAATCCGTCGACATCGCCTGCGGGCTGGCCGCATCGAGTTTCTGCATCGTCTTTTCCATCGGAGCCCGGCCGCGCGCGCCAGGACGTCGGGCGCGCTCACGGCACCGGCGGCAATGGCCGCCCGGGCAAACCCGAAACGCTAGCGAGTCGGTCGGCGCAGGTCAAGCGCCGATGTGAGCCGAGCTGGCGTGTGTCGGCCGCGATCGCCCGCCGGACGGGCCGCCAGCGGGTTCGGGCCGGTTGTCGCTCGGGGCGGGCGGCGGTCGCGTCGCGGGCGGGCGGCGCCGCGGTGGAAAGGACGAAAAAAAGGGCACGGTCGGAATCAAATGCCGGGGTGCCAGCAGGGAAAATGCGGCCCGAATGAGGCGGAAGAGGATCTATGTGCGTCGACAGGGCGTCTACCGCCACCCGATCAACACCCGCCCCATCGCATCGAGCCCCATGTCGAACAGGTGCGACACGAACGGCACGAGGTTCGGGATCATCAGTTGCACGAGCAACAGCCCGACGATCAGCGTGACGGGAAAGCCGATCTGGTACATGCCGATCTGCGGCGCCGCGCGGTTCAGGATGCCGAGCGCGAGGTTCGCGATCAGCAGCGCCACGACCACCGGCAGCGACAGCAGCAGCCCCATCTCGAACACGGTCGCGCCGAACGCGGCGAGCGTGCGCCAGCCCGGCGCGTGCAGCAGGTCGGCCGACACCGGCAGCGACTGGAACGACGCGGCGAGCGCCGCGAACATTTGCAGGTGGCCGTCCACCGCGAGGAACGCGAGCATCGCGACCGCGTTCAGGAACCGGCCCATCGCGGGCGTCGCGCCGCTCGAATGCGGATCGAAGAAGGTCGCGAAGCCGAGCCCCATCGACAGCCCGATGAAGTCGCCGGCCGCTTCGACGGCCGCGAACACGAGCTGCATCGTGAAACCCATCGCGACGCCGATGAGGAATTGATTGACGAGGATCCAGATGCCCTGCGCGGAGAATACGGTGACGTCCGGCATCGCACCGAGCGTCGGCGCGACGACGAGCGCCATGAACGCGGCGACGCCGATCTTCACGCGCACCGGCACGGCCGCGTGGCCGACCATGGGCGCCGTCGCGACGAGCGCGAGCATCCGCACGAACGGCCACAGGAACGCCGTGAGCCAGCCGTTGAGCTGCGCGTAGGTGACCGAAAACATCGTCGTGGAACGGGAGCCGGACGCGCGGCTCAGCCGGCGCCGAGCGTCGCGACGTGCAGCAGCGTCTGCCGCAAGTAGTCGAGCATCGTCGTCAGCATCCATGGGCCGGCGATCACGAGCGTCGCGGCGACCGCGAGCAGCTTCGGGATGAACGACAGCGTCGCTTCGTTGATCTGCGTCGCGGCCTGGAACAGGCTCACGACGAGGCCGACCGCGAGCGCGACTAGCAACAGCGGGGCCGCGAGCAGCAGGCCGACCATCATCGCCTGGTGCGCCAGCGTCATCACTTGTTCGGGCGTCATCGCGCGTGTTCCTCCGCTTAACTGAAGCTCTGTGCGAGCGAGCCGATCAGCAGTTGCCAGCCGTCGACCAGCACGAACAGCATCAGCTTGAACGGCAGCGACACGGTGGACGGCGACACCATCATCATCCCCATCGACATCAGCACGCTCGCGACGACCATGTCGATGATCAGGAACGGGATGAACACCGTGAAGCCGATCTGGAAGCCGGTCTTCAGTTCGCTCGTGACGAACGCGGGCACCAGCAGCGACAGCGGCACGTCCTCGGGGCCCTGCATCGGCGCGGCCTTCGAGATCTTCGCGAACAGCGCGAGATCGGTCTCGCGGGTCTGCTTCAGCATGAAGGTCTTGAACGGCGCGACGCCGCGCTGCACGGCCTGCTCCATCGGCATCGAGCCGTCGGAGAACGGCTTGTAGCCGTCGTTGTACGCACGGTCGAGCACCGGCGACATCACGAAGAAGGTGAGGAATATCGCGAGGCCGACGAGCACCTGGTTCGGTGGCGTCGTCGCGGTGCCGAGCGCCTGGCGCAGCAGCGACAGCACGATGATGATGCGCGTGAAGCTCGTCATCATCAGCAGCATCGCCGGCAGGAACGACAGCATCGTGAGCAGCAGCATCGTCTGCACGCTCAGCGAATAGGTGGTGCCGCCGTGCGGGCCCGGGCTCGCGTTGAACGCGGGCAGGCCGTTCGCCTGCGCATACGCGAGCGCCGGGGCGAGACAGAGGATCAGCACGGGCGCGACGCGCGCCGCGTGACGCAGGAATGCGTGTTTCATCGGAATGCGGAGACTGGAAGAGGGCGCGGCGCCATGTCAGCGGTCCTTGCCGCGCCCGAGGCGTTTCGCGGCTTCGCCCGCGAGCGCGTCGCGAAACCGCGAGCCGAACGTGCCGGGCAGGCCGGCGTCGGACGAAGTGCCGCCGACGGACGCGTCGGCCGAGGCCAAACCCGCGGTCGCGGTCGTCGCCGCCGAACCGGCCGGCAGCGTATGCAGCAATCGCACGTTGCCCGGCGCGACGCCGAGCACGAGCCAGGTGTCGCCGATCTCGACGATCGTCGCGCTTTCCTTCGCGCCGAGCCCGACGCTCGACACGACCTTCAGCGGGCCGCCGCGCCGCGCGGGCTGGAACCCGAAGCGGCGGGCGAGCCATGCGCACGCGAACACGAGGCCGATCACGACCGCGAGCCCGACGAGCGTCTGCAGCACCGCGCCGATGCCGAGCGACGGCGCGGCCGAACCGACCATCACGCTCGACGCGATCGAACCGGGGTGGTTGACCGCGTTCATGTCGGCGGCGCCGGCCGGTGCGCACGCGAGCGACGCGGCGACGGCCAGTGCCGCCGCCGCAATCGCGCGGCACGCGCGCCGGCCGGACATCACGACGTTCATCGATTCAGCTTCCGGATGCGTTCGGCCGGCGTGATGATGTCGGTGAGGCGAATACCGAACTTGTCGTTGACCACCACGACTTCGCCCTGCGCGATCAGGCAGCCGTTCACGAGCACGTCCATCGGCTCGCCGGCCATGCCGTCGAGCTCGACGACCGAACCTTGCGCGAGCTGCAGCAGGTTGCGGATCGCGATCTTCGTGCGGCCGAGCTCCACGGTCATCTTGACCGGGATGTCGAGGATCATCTCGATGTCGTTGTGCGTCGAGCTCGCCGCGGCCTTCGACAACGGCTGGAATACGCCGGCGCCCGTCGCGCCCGCCTGCACCGGCTGCTCGTTCTGCTCGGCGAGCGCGGCCGCCCAGTCGTCCATGCCCGGATCTTCCTCGGCCGCGGCCGGCGCCTTCGCGTCGGCGGCCGACGCCGCGAGGGCCGCATCGGCCATCGCCTGGATGTCGTCGTCGGGCGTCTGGTTCAGCTCACTCATATCCACCTTCCTTCATCGAATCGCTCGCGCCGATCATCTTCTGCACGCGCAACGCATATTGACCATTGAAAATTCCGTAGCCGCATTCCATCACCGGCACGCCATCGACCTTCGCGGTGATCGTGTCCTCGATCTCCAGCGGCAGCACGTCGCCCGCGCGCAGGTTCAGGATCTTCTCGAACGTCGACGAGATCTCGGCGAGATTCGCGGTCAGCTCGACTTCCGCGGCCTGCACCTGCTGCGACAGCACGCGCACCCAGCGGCGGTCGACTTCGAGCGCCTCGCCCTGGATCGGCGAGCTGAGCACGTCGCGGATCGGCTCGATCATCGAGTACGGCATGCAGATGTGCAGCGTGCCGCCCGTCGGCCCGAACTCGATCGAGAACTGCGTGACGATCACGATCTCGTTCGGCGTCGCGACGTTCGCGAACTGCGTGTGCATCTCCGAGCGCACGAATTCGAACTGCAGCGGCCGCACGCTCTTCCACGCGGTCGTGTAGTGCTCGAACACCAGGTTCAGCAGCTTGCCGATGATCCGCTGCTCGGTGGCCGTGAAGTCGCGGCCCTCGACGCGCGTGTGGAAGCGCCCGTCGCCGCCGAACAGGTTGTCGACGACGAAGAACACGAGGTTCGGGTCGAACACGAACAGCGACGTGCCGCGCAGCGGCTTCACGTGCACCAGGTTCAGGTTGGTCGGGATCGGCAGGTTGCGGGTGAATTCGCTGTACTTCTGCACCTTCACCTGGCTGACGGAAATTTCCGCCGTGCGCCGCATGAAGTTGAAGATGCCGATCCGCAACAGGCGCGCGAAGCGGTCGTTGATGATCTCGAGGCCGGGCATCCGGCCGCGGACGATCCGCTCCTGCGTCGCGATGTTGTAGGGGCGGACGCCCGATGTGTCGCGCTGCTCGTCGACTGCATCGGTTTCGCCCGTGACGCCCTTGAGGAGGGCATCGACCTCCTCCTGGGACATGAACTCCTGGTGACCCATACGCGCTCCTTTCGCGGCCGCGTTACTGGACGACGAACTCGGTGAACAGGACGTCGTCGACCTTCGCGCGCTGGTTGCCCGGCTGCGTCGGCTGTTCGATCAGCTCCCGCAGCTCCGTCGCGAGCGAACGCTTGCCCTCCGGCGTCGCGAGCTCCTCGGGATGCTTGTTCGACAGCGCGAGCAGGATCCGGCTGCGGATTTCCGGCATCCGCGCGGTCAGTTGCTCCTGCGCCTTCGGATCGGTGAGCTTCAGCGACAGGCCGACGCGCAGGTAGTGTTGCGCGCCGTCGTCGGACTGCAGGTTCACGGTCAGCGGGTCGAGCGGGAAGAACACTGGCGCGGCAAGCGGCGCCGGCTCGGCGGGCGCGCTCGGATGGCCGACGCCCGCCTTGTTCAGGAACACGTACATGCCGCCGGCGGCGGCGGCAGCCGCGCCCAGCGCGATGACGGCGATGAGCGCGATGCGCTTGAACTTGCCGGACGAAGCCGGCTTGTCGGCGGTCGGGGTTGCAGTCGTGGCCATGTGAATGCGTGCGTGATGTCTCGTAGCATGCATTGTTCGGTATCCGGGCCGAGGCCGATGGGCGGAAAAGAGGGGGGAATTGCGGCTATCTCAGCCGATGGTCGGCCGGGTGCCGGCGCGATGTCGCGCAGGAATGCAGAGGGGGAAACGCTCAGGCGGGGGTGCGGCCGGCGGGAACCGGGCCATCCGGCGAGAAGCGCGGCAGGGCGGCCAGCGGCGCCCGCCCGCACTTCTGTCAGATCGGCAGCAACGTGAGCAACGGCGCGATCAGCACCATCGCGACGCCCGCGATCATCATCGTCAGGCTCGACACAACGCCTTCCTCGTTGCCGATCTCGCGCGCCTTCGCGGTGCCCACGCCATGGGCGGCCGCGCCGAACAGCGCGCCGCGCGCGAGCCGCGTGCGCATCGGCACGAGCGCCAGCACCAGTTCGCCGAGCAGCATCCCGCAGATGCCGGTCGCGATCACGAACAGGGCGGTGAGATCCTTCGGCGCGTGGATCTTGTCCGACACGGCGAGCGCGAACGGCGTCGACACCGAGCGCGTCATCAGCGAGCGCTGCAGCTCGGGCGACAGGTGCAGCAGCTTCGCGAGCAGCAGCGACCCGCACACGCCCGCGGCGATCCCGACCGCGACGCCGACCGACAACGACAGCCAGTGGCGGCGGATCAGGTCACGATAGTCGTAGATCGGCACCGCGAACGCGATCGTCGCCGGGCCGAGCAGCCACATCAGCCAGCGCGTGTCGCGGAAATAGACCGAATACGGGATGCCGGTCAGCAGCACGAGCAGCACCAGCACGCCCGGCACGAACACCAGCGGCGAGAACAGCAGCGTCTTCTTGTACGCGTAGAGCCGCTTCGACGCGAAATACAGCACGATCGTCAGCACGAAGCAGCCGACGGAGATCGCGGTATTCACCCGGTCGGCGGGCAGGTTCGATAGCGCAGCGAGCATGGCAGGCCCCCGCTCAGTGAGCGACGGCGCTCAGGCGCGCGCGGCGGCGCTCGGCGAACACGCGCTGCGCGGCGAGCCGGCGTTCGAGCTTCGCGGCGAGATCGACCGCGACGGCCACCGCGACCATCACGAACGCGGTGCCGGCGAGCATCACCAGCGCGATGCGCCAGCCGTCCTCGCGGAACAGGCCACCATACTGCACGGCCGCGACGGCGGCCGGCACGAAGAACAGCAGCATGTCGGACAAGAGCCAGTTCGCGCCGTCCTTCACCCATGCCGGGGCGACGCGGCCCGAGAACAAAAGCACGAGGAGCACCGCGAGGCCGATCACGCCGGACGGAATCGGCAGCCCGACTGTGCGCACGGCCCAGTCGACCGCCATCCACAGCACGCCGAGCGCGGTGGCCTGCAGCACGATCCGGCCCGTGTGCGCGAGGCTGCCCGAAGCGGCGGGGCGGGCGGCGGCAGTGGCGGTCGGCTTGTTCATGGCGGGCTCCATACAGATGTTTCTGTCAATGGAGCAAGTATAGGGTTTCCCCTAACCATAAATAAAATGACTTGTCTCTATCCTTGTCATTCCAATTCGGAATTCGCTTGCATTCAGCTGCACCAATCTGGGGAGTGATCGATGGAATTGCGCGCGTTGCGGTACTTCGTCGAGGTGGTTCGCCAGCAGAGCTTCACCGCGGCGGCCGACAGGCTGTTCGTCACGCAGCCGACCATCAGCAAGATGGTGAAGGCGCTGGAGGACGAGATCGGTTCGCCGCTGCTGCTGCGCGACGGCCGGCAGATGGTGCTGACCGACGCTGGACGGATCGTGTTCCAGCGCGGCCAGGACGTGCTCGCCGCGCAGGCGCAGCTGCAGTCGGAGCTGAACGATCTCGGCACGCTCGGACGCGGCGAGCTGACGATCGGCATCCCGCCGCTCGGCGGTTCGCTGTTCACGCCGATCATCGCCGCGTACAAGCAGCGCTACCCGAACATCGAGCTGAAGCTGTTCGAGCAGGGCGCGCGGATGATCGAGGCCGCACTGATGTCGGGCGAGCTGGAACTCGGCGGGCTGCTGGAGCCGGTCGATCCGGGCACGTTCGAGCGGCTGCCGATGGTGCGCGCGCCGCTGTGGCTCGTCGCGCCGCGCGAGTCGCGCTGGGAGGACCACGCGGCCGTGCCGCTCGCGGATCTCGCGCGCGAATCGTTCGTGTTCTATGCGGAAAGCCTCGCGCTGCACGACGCGGTGCTCGATGCGTGCAGGCAGGCCGGCTTCACGCCGTCGATCGTGAGCCGCAGCGGCCACTGGGATTTCATGGCCGCGCTCGTGCATGCGGGCGTCGGCATCGCGCTGCTGCCCGAGCCGTATTGCCGGCGGCTCGATGCGGGTCAGTTCACGTGCCGGCCGATCGTCGAGCCGGAAATCACGTGGGCGATCGCGCTCGGCTGGCTGAAGAAGGGCTACCTGTCGCACGCGGCGCGCGCATGGCTCGACGTCGCGCGGGCGACGCTGCCGCTCGCGCCGGCCGACGATCTGGCGTTCGGGGGCTTGCGGGCGCGGGAGTGAGGGCCGGGCCGCCGGGCTCGGCGCGATCAGACGCGCAGAATCGGGCCTGGATAGCGGGCAACGGCGTGATCGTGCGTGAGCAACGTGACACCTTCCGAAATCGCCTGGGCAATCAGCAGCCGGTCGAACGGATCGCGATGCACCGGAGGCAGTTGCTCGACTGCCAGGACATGGGCGCTCGTGATCGGCAATTCCACGTAGCCGGCGTCGAGCAGATTGCGACGCAGCACGTGCGGCTCGACCTGAAAGTCGGCGCGATCGAGTCCGCGCTTGATCACGATTTCCCAGAGGCTCGCGACGCTGAACAACAGGGTATGGGCGGGATCCTCGATGAGGGTACGGGCGCGATCCGGCAATTCGGTCGCATCCGCCGCTGTCCAAAGAATCAGATGCGTGTCGAGCAACAGTTTCACGCGTCGCCCTCGAACAGCTTCCGGATGGCATCGTCACCCATCGTGTCGAAGTCGTCCGGCACCACGATCTGCCCCTTCATGAAGCCGATCCGCGCCGGCCGCGTCGCCTCGGGCGCATCGATCGGCACGACCTTCACGAGCGGCTTGCCGGCTTTCGCGATCACGAACGGCTCGCCCGCGTGGACCGCCTCGTCGATCAACCGAGACAGGTTCGTCTTCGCGTCATGCATGTTGTAGGTCTGCATGGCATCCTCTCAAATAAACTAAGTTCAATCACTAATTTAGCTTAGTTTATATCACGAATGGCCGCAAGGCCCGTCGTCGGCTGCGTGCCGGAAGGCGGCGCCGTTCCCGTCAATGCCCCATCGCGGGCCCCGCGCCTTTCTTCGGCTTCGTGATCCACACGAGCGCCGCGAGCGCGACGAACACGCCCGCCGACAGGTGGAAGAAGTCGTTGGTCGCCATCATGAAGCCCTGCTGCGTGACGAGCTGATTGAGTTGCGCATTGGCCGTCTGGCCGACGATGCCGAGCTGCGCGAGCGCGCCCTGGTAGTCGGTCGTGTTCTGCGCGTAGATGCTCACCGATTCCGACAGCCGCGCATGATGGTAGATCGCGTCGTTCTCCCAGAACGTCGAGCTGGCCGCAGTGCCGATCGCGCCGGACAGCGTGCGCAGGAAGTTCGACAGCCCCGACGCGCTCGCGAGCCGCTCGTCGGAGATGCTCGACAGCGTGATCGTCGTCATCGGCACGAAGAAGCACGCGACGCCGATGCCCTGCACGAGCCGCGGCAGGATCACGTGGTTGAACGGCACGTCGAGCGTAAACGTCGCGTTCCACAGCGACACGCCCGCGAACACGATGAACGCGAAGCTCGCGACCATCCGCAGGTCGAGCCGGTGCATGTTGCGGCCGATCAGCGGCGACAGCACCAGCGCGAGCAGCCCGACCGGCGCGGTCGCGAGGCCGGCCTTGCCCGCCGTGTAGCCCATCACCGTCTGCAACCATAGCGGGAAGATCACGACCGAACCGAAGAACGCCATGAAGCCGAACGAGATGATCAGCGCGCCGAGCGCGAAGTTGCGGTCCTTGAAGAGCGACAGGTCGACCACCGGCTCCTTCTCGGTCGCCTCCCATACGAGCATGAACGCGAGTGACACGACCGCGATCAGCGCGAGCGCGACGATGAAGGTCGAGTTGAACCAGTCGCGGTCCTTGCCGAGGTCGAGCATCATCTGCAGGCACGACACGCCGATCACGAGCAGCGCGAGGCCGATCGCGTCGATCCGCTGCTTCGACGTCTTCGTTTCGCGGCCGCGCAGCAGGAAGTATGCGCAGGTCGCCGAGAACACGCCGATCGGCAGGTTGATGTAGAAGATCCACGGCCACGTGTAGTTGTCGCTGATCCAGCCGCCCAGCAGCGGGCCGAAGATCGGCGCGACGATCACCGTCATCGCCCAGAGCCCGAGCGCGAGCCCGCGTTTCGCCGGCGGGTAGCTGCGCATCAGGATCGTCTGCGACAGCGGCACCATCGGCCCGGACACGAGGCCCTGCAGCAGCCGGAACGCGATCAGCGTCTCGAAGTTGGTCGCGAAGCCGCACAGCGCCGACGCGATCGTGAACGCGAGCACCGACAGCGTGAACAGGCGCACCTCGCCGACCCGGCGCGCGAGCCAGCCGGTCAGCGGCACCGCGATCGCGGACGCGACCGAGTACGACGAGATCACCCACGTGCCCTCGCTCGTCGCGACGCCGAGGCTGCCCGAGATGGTCGGCACCGCGACGTTCGCGATCGACGTGTCGAGCACTTCCATGAAGGTGCCGAGCGCGAGCCCGACAGTCAGCAGCGCGAGCGCGCCGCCGGTCAGCGGCGCCGGTTCGGCAGCGGGGGAGGGGGCGGATGCCGTGGTGGCGGACATCGGAATCTCCTAGACGCGGCGCGTGCGACGCGCCGGCACAACGCACGGACACGCGACGCAGCGCGGCCCGGCCGGGTGGAATGAAAAAGGGGAAAAGCGGAGCGGGTGCCTTGTCATCTTCTGCCCAGACAGAGAAATAAGCGAGTGTTTAACCTAGACATGGGGCTCCGCGCGCGTCAGCAGTCGGGTTCGTCGGGCTTCGGGCAGCCGGTCGAACCGGGCCCGTTGGCGATGAAGCGTTGCAGCAGGCCGGTGAGCGTCGCGAGTTCGTCGGCCGAGAAGCCTTCGAGCTGCGCGTTGAGCACGGTCGCGACCAGCGACGGCAGCGCGCGGGCGGCTTCGATGCCGCGTTCGGTCAGCGTCAGCTCGATCATCCGGCGGTCCTGCTCGCTGCGCGCCCGTGCGATCAGCCCCTTGCGTTCGAGCCGGTCGAGCATGCGCGTCATCGAGCCGCTGTCGTACGACATCTTGCGCGACAGTTCGAACGGCGTGCGCGCGTAGCCGCGCGACAGCAGCAGGATCACGCCGATCTGCTGCGCGGTGAGGTCGAACGGCTCGAGCGCGCGATCCATCCGCTCGACGAGCGCCTGCTTCGCCTTCGACAGGTAATAGCCGAGGCTCGTTTCCAGCGCGATGTTCTCGGGATCGTAGAGGCCGCCGGTCATACGATTGCGCGCGCAGCAATAGTGCGTTTCGGGTTAAAACGCGCCCAGTATCTTGAAAAATGATTGCTTAGTCAATATTATTTGAGTCAACCAGTTACGACGTGCATGTTGCACTGCCGGAGACTATGTTCTGACCGATTGGCCCGCGCTGCCGGGCACCCGAGGATGTTCGCGATGCTGTTCCTGAAAAATGCCGCCGGCGCGCTGCGCCGCAACCTGACCGATACCGCTCATCATGTGTTCTCCGGCCCGCACCGCGGCTGGAAGATCGCGCTGTACGTGACGATGCTGGTCGTGCCTGGCGGCTCGCTCGCGGCGCTCGGGTTCGCATGGTTCGATCATCGCCGGCAGCGCAACGCGAAAAATGCCGCCCGCCGCACGAGCCAGCCGGCCGCGACGGAGCCGTCGACATGGCGGGCTGCCGCCGCCGAACCCGTCCCGGTGCCCGTGCGCTGCCACTGACGCCGCAGCACTCCCGCCGCTCTCCGCACGATCCCGCCTGATCGCCGGCCGCGTCACGCGCGGCCGGTGCCGTACGCCGATTCGCCCGCCCGTTTTCCCGCAAGCTGGCCGTAATGGCCGGTAAACCGGCCGGCCGCGCCGGTAACACATTCCGGCTGCCGCGCACCGTACCCTTAGGGCTGCGCAGCTTTCCCGCCGTCAGTTACCATTTGTCCGCCAGCGGCATGACGACCGCATCGCGCGGCGCCGCTCGCCGGCCGTCACGCCCAGACAGGAAAACCACCATGCCGTACGCCTCCCTCCCGCGCGCCGTTCGCCCGCTGAGCGCCGCCGTCGCCATTGCGACGGCCGTGCTGCTCGCCGGCTGCGCCGTCGGGCCCGACTATCACCGCCCCGACACGTCGATCCCCGCCGCGTTCAAGGAAGCGCCGGCCGGCTGGAAAGTCGCGCAGCCCGCCGATCGCGCCGACCGCGGCGCGTGGTGGACGGTCTACAACGATCCGCAGCTCGATGCGCTGATCGGCAGGCTCAACGCGTCGAACCAGACCATCGCACAATCGGCGGCCGCCTACCGGCAGGCGCGCGCGCTCGTCACCGAGGCACGCGCCGCGTATTTCCCGACCGTCGGGCTGACCGCCTCGGGCTCGCGCGCACGGACGCCGCGCACGTCGCTGTCGTCGGGTTCGTCGTCGAATTTCGGCAGCGGGTCGACCGGATCGATCAACAACAGCTACAGCGTCGGCCTCGACGCCAGCTGGGAACCCGACCTGTGGGGCAAGGTGAGCCGCACCGTCAGCGCGCAGCGTGCCGGCGAAGCGGCCGCCGCGGCCGACCTCGCGAACGCGCGGCTGTCGCAGCAGGCGCTGCTCGCGCAGACCTATTTCCAGTTGCGTACGTCCGATGCGCTGCAAAAGCTGCTCGACGACACCGTGAAGTCGTATGAACGCTCGCTGCAGCTCACGCAGAACCAGTACGCGCAGGGCGTCGCCGCGCGTGCCGACGTGATCCAGGCGCAAACGCAGCTGCAGAGCGCGCAGGCCGCGCAGATCGACAACGGCGTCGCCCGCGCGCAGTACGAGCATGCGATCGCGACGCTGATCGGCGAGCCCGCGTCGACCTTCTCGCTGGCGCCGAATCCGCTCGCGGCCGAGCCGCCGGTCACGCCGGTCGACGTGCCGTCCGCGATCCTCGAGCGCCGGCCCGACATCGCGGCGGCCGAGCGCCGCGCGGCGGCCGCGAACGAGCAGATCGGCGTCGCGATCTCGGCGTTCTTCCCCACGCTCACGCTGTCGGCCACCGGCGGCTTCCAGAGCTCGGTGTGGTCACAGCTGTTCACGCTGCCGGCGCGCTTCTGGACGGTCGGCCCGCAACTCGCGGCCACGCTGTTCGACGCGGGTCTGCGCGCCGCGCAGACCGACGCCGCGCGCGCGACCTACGACCAGGACGTCGCCGCCTATCGCCTCGCGGTGCTCACCGCGTTCCAGGACGTCGAGGACAACCTCGCGTCGCAGCGCATTCTCGCGCAGGAAATCGACGTGCAGCGGCAGGCGGTCGACAGCGCCGAGCACGCGCTCGCGATCGTCACGAACCAGTACAAGGCCGGCACGGTCGCGTACCTGAACGTGCTGACCGCGCAGACCACCGCGTTCACCGCGCAGCAAAAGCTCGCGACGATCGCCGGGCAGCGGATGGTGTCGTCGGTCGGGCTCGTGAAGGCGCTCGGCGGCGGCTGGAACGTATCGGAGATGGCGCGCGAGAACGGCGACATGGCGGCGCCGGCGCCCTTGCCGGCGTCCGGTGCGGCCGCGCCCGCGGCCATCGCACCGTCGGTCGCCGCACCGCTCGCGCAGAAGTAGAAAGGGAAGCGGGCGACGCGCGCAATCAGAATCAGCGCTGCGCGTCGCCGAAGATCAGCGACACCTGGTTGTTGCCGATCGGGTGGCCGAGCAGGTTCAGCAGTCCGGCGAGGTTCGCCTGCTGCTCGGGCGCCGCATGCGCGGTGCCGCGGAACGATCCTTGGCCGGGGCCGAAGCTGCCGTGCCCGTCGAGGAACAGCGGGCCCTGCGTCGTCGACAGGTCGAGATCGGCACCCATCCCCTTCGCCTGCAATATCGCGCGGTACGAACCGAGCGGCTTCACGCGCGACACGCGCGAACTCATCGAATCGATCGTCACCGTCAGCTGGCCGAACGCGTTGTTGCCGATCAGCCGCCAGTCGCTCCAGCCGAGCCGCACGTCGCCCTGCAGGTCGAGCGTGTTGAACGGCGTGCCGAGCCCGGTGAGCAGCGACGCAGGCACGGCCATCGTGCCCGCCGACAGCACCGCGCCGCGCCACGTCGCATCGAGCGTGACCGCATCGGGCATCGCTTCGGTCTGCCGCATGCGCATCTGCACACGCCCGGTCAGCAGCGGCCAGAAGCGCGTGGTCCATTCGACCCGGCCCGGCAGCAGCGTCGCCGCGCTCTGGTCGGCGCCCGGCGCGAGCATCAGCGTGCCGGAGCCGTGCCACAGCGACCCGTCCGGATCGGCGAGATTCACGTGGCCGCCGGTCGCACGCGCGAACTGCGGCGCGATCCACGCGGCCGGCGCGAGCGCGACGAGCGTCACCGCCGTCGCCAGGCCGCCTGCCAGCACCCACGGCAACACGGTGCCGAGCCGTCTCGCCCACGGCCGCATCGGCCGGCCTTCGTTTGCGTCATCCACAGCCGTCATCTATTTCTGGACGGAAGGTTGCATCACGGCCGTCAAGTCCACCTGGCCGTCTTCCTTCAGCGCCGTGGCATGCGCCTCGCCGACCTGCACCTTGAACTGCCGGCGCGCATCGTCGAGCCACTGGGTCCATGCCGGGAACGACACGTTCTTCATCTGGATCTGCACGCCGTTGCCGACGATCTGCACCTGCGCGCCCTGCAGCCCGTGATCGGACAGCGATGCAGTGAGCGCATCCTTCAGCGCGAGGCCCGTCGGCGCGACACCCTGCGCGGCGGCGGCCAGCGACTTCGCCTCGTTCGCCTGCGCGGTCATCTGCGCGAGTTCGTGACGCATCGCCGGCAGCTCGCGCTGAATCCGCGCGCGGCCTTCCTGCGCGGGCGACCACAGCACCGAATACGCGATCGCGATCGCCAGCACGGCGCCGCCCCAGCCGAGCAGCGTCTTCTCGCGCGGCGTGCGCTCGCCCCAGAACTGGGCCAGCGTCTGGTTCAGTTGTTCGGCTTTCATGAGCGGCTCCGGATCGTCCATTTGCCCGTGTTGCTGTCGACTTCGCCGGACAGTCCGTTACGCGCGAGGCGCTGCGTGAAATCGGGATCGACCTTGACCTCCGGCTTGAAGCCGACGTCGAGCCGCCGGTCGTGATAGTCGAGCGACGCGATGCCGTTCAGCGGCAGCGCACCCATCGAGCGCGACAAGCCGCTCGACAGCGCGAGGAAATCGTTCGGCGACAGCTCGCCGGCAGCCAGCCGAAGCTGGTCGAGCTGGCGCTGCATCTGCGCGGGCGGGTCGAGCACGGTGGTCGTCTTCGGGAACGCGGACAAGAGCGTCTCGGTGATCTGCGCGGACAGCGCATCGCGCTCGCGCGACAGCTTCCACCAGTGCAGGTTCATCCCGATCACCGCGACGCCGAGCGTCGCCGCGGCCAGCGCGATCGGCACGCGCAGGCGCTTCACTGTCGCGCGGTCGAAGCGCCACGGCTGCGATTCGAATTCGAACTGGCACAGATCGAATGGCTCGGTCAGCGCCCGGCGCGCGAACGTGTCGAACGATAGCGGCGCGGCGCCCGGCAACAGCGGCGCGTCGGTGCGGCCGACCGACGCGAGCCGCGGCTCCGCGCCCGGTTCGCCGAGTTCGTACAGTTCGACGTCGCCGCCGCCCGCGAGCGCGGCCAGCGTGCCGGCCGCGCGCGACGCGGGCGCCGCGAAGCCTTCGCCGAGCGCGCCGCGCGCGACCGCCAGCTCGAGGCGCGGCGCCCCGGCCGCGGCCGGCAGCGCGCCGGCTTCGACGAGCACCGGTTCGACCGCCGTCGCGAGTCCGAGCACCGCGGCGACCGTCGGCGGGCGGGCAGGCGGCTCGGTGACGTCCGCGACGAGCGCGGCGTCGGTGGGCTCGCCGTCGGCCGGCACGGCGGAGCCCGCGTCGGCCGACGCGCGCGGCGCCGGCAGGCAGCGGGTCGCGGGCACCGCGCTCAGGTGCCGGTGGCCGGCCGCGGTGAACGCGTCGCAGATCGTGCGGAACCACGCGCGGTCGACGACGGCCAGTACGCGGCGCCCGTCGGGCAGCGCGGCCGGATCGAGCGCGATGTGGCAGCCGAGCGGGTCCTGGATCAGCTGATCCTCGACGATGTTGGGCAGCGCCTGGCGCAGCTTCGGCCCCTTCAGCGGCGGCACGGTCGCGGCCAGCAGCAGCACGTCGCGCGCGGCGACGATCAGCACCGTCGCATTCGCGCGCGGCAGCAGCGCGAGCGCGGCGCGGCCCGCGCGCTGCACCTGGCCGGCCTTGTCGACGAGCGTGAACGGCAGCTCGGGCCACTGCCATTCCTGCAACGGCACGGCAGGCTCGCGCGGCGGCAAAGAAACAATCAACGTGCTCACAAGAGCTCCTCTCCCGATTGGCGTCGTTATAGCTGGTCGCGGATGCGCACGACCCGCGTCGAGTGCGTGGTCGGATCACGATACACGAGCGAGGTGCGGTCGACCTCCGCGCGTTCGTGCTGAATCCGGCCATGCACGATGAAATAGCTCGAATTGACGTCGACGAGGCTCGAGTCGATCGTCACGTTCGGCGGCGCGCCGGCGCCGCGCAGCGCGAGCTGCACGTCGCCCACGTTGCGGAAAAACACGGTCTCGCGGCGCGACACGAGCGCCTGCGCGGACGACACGCTCATCCCCGGTATCAGCGCGGCGATCACTTCGGCCGGCGCGGTGTTCATGTTCACGGGCGTCGTGGTCGGCAGCACCGTGACGAACGGGCGCAGCCGCGCGACCATCTCGGGCGTCACGCCGTCGACGTCGAGCAGGCTGTCGACGCGCGTCATCATCAGCGGCGCGGGCCCGCGGTCGCCACCGGCCATGCCGGGATCGTCGGTGAAGCCGCTGCCTTGCAGGTCGCCGCTCGTCACCGGCGCGGTCGCGGCGTTCGCGGCGGTCCCGCCGCCGCCGGGCAGGTTCGGCATCTGGAACCGCGTGGCCGAATGCAGCAGGCCCGCGCGCACCTGCAGCGCGATGCGCTTCGCGAACGCGCTGTCGTAGCCGAGCGTCGTCAGCAGGCGCTGGAACGCCTGCATCTGCGTGACGTTCAGTTGCAGCACGCCGGGCGCCGGCGACGACACGAGGTTGCGCAGATTGAACTTCGCCTGCGCGTCCTCGATCGAGCCGGACAGATAGGTGTCTTCGGCGTCCGTGTCGTTCGGCGCGCCGATCCGGCCGAGGAAATCCGACAGCTTCGTCTTCGCGATCGGCACGCCCCAGATCCCGCCGAGATAGGTGATGCCGGGCGCCGTGTCGCCTTCGGAGCGCAGGATCATCCGGGTCCAGTCGAGCGCGCCGCGCGCGACCCACTGCGCCTGCGCGATCACGCGCTGGTTCTCGATGCGGCGGATCTGAACCTGCTGGCGCCACAGCATCCCCGACACGAGGATCGCCGACAGCGCGACCACGAGCAGCGCGGTGATGATTGCGGCGCCGCGCTGGCGGCGGGCAGGCATTCGACGGAAAGGGCGCGCGCGCATCGTCATTCCCCGACGAGGAAGATGCGCGTGATCGGCACGCGCAGCGACGTCGCGCCGATGCTGACCTGCAGCCCGGTCACCGCGCGCGCCGGCGGCGCGTTGCCGATCTGCGGCACCTTGAGCGCGTCGTTGTTCTGCGCGAGCGCGTCGTCGGCCGTCTGCAGGTTGGTGGTCCAGCCCACGCGCGGCACGTACAGCTTCGCGTCGATCGCGCCGACGCCGCCCATCAGCGCGACCCAGCTCCAGCCTTCGACGCTGCTGTCCTTCAGCAGGGTGCGCAGCCGGTTCGTGTCGTCGATCGGCGGCGATGCGTAGCGCACGACGCGCCCGCCGGCGATCCGGTAGCGGACCACCTGCAGCCGCGGCGCGACGCCCGGCACGTCGAGCTCGCGCACGATCTGCAGCGTATTGCCGGCGACGCCGATCGCCGGCTGGCCGGCCTCGTCGTCGGTCGCGGCGAGCCGCGCGTCGATGCGCATCTGGTCGAACATCTGCGCGAACACGCGCTCGTCTTCCATCGCGGACGCGACCTTGTCGCGACCGCGCATGATCTGGTCGAGCCCGCGCCACGCGAGGATCGCCACCACCGCGAGGATCGCGATCGCGATCATCAGCTCGATCAGCGTGAAGCCGCGGGCAGCGCGGGACGAGGGGGCGGACGGGCGGCGCATCGGCGCGTCAGAGCGGACGGCTGGTTTCATTCGCGACCACCGTCACCATCTGCGCGAGCACGCCGGCGCGGCCGGGCATGCTCACCGATATCCGCACGCGCCGGAACACCGGATTCGGCGTGGTGCTCACGCGCTGCGTGCAGACGAGCTGCACGTTGCCTTGCGAGCAGTCGAAGCTTTGTTCGCCGACCTCCGGCCACGCATGCGTGAGCCGCAGCTGCGCGAGCGCATTGTCGGCGCTCCAGCCGGCGAGCAGCCGGCGATGCAGCTCGGACGCGTTGGTCGCCATCGTGCCGACCGCGCGGATCGACGCGGCGAGCGCGACCGCGATGATCGCGAGCGCGACCAGCACTTCGATCATCGTGAAGCCGCGGGCGGAAGAAACGGGGAAGGGCAGGCGACGACGCATCGTCATTGCACCTCGTAGCGGCCGTTGCCGGTGCCGACGATCGTCGCGCTGCCGGCGGCCGAATGCAGCGTCACGCGCACCGGCGTGTCGATGCTCTCGGTGCCGAACACGACGCGGCTCGCGCGCGTGTCCGACCCCGGATAATCGATGTCGGCGCCGGTGACGCCGCCGTCCCAGTCGCGCGGGCGCAGCAGGTCGTCGCGCAGTGTGCGCCAGCCGTCGGGCGAGCTCACGTCGAACTGGAAACCGTGCGCGGTCGGCTGCCACGCGATCGGCCGCGCGCGCACCTGCGCTTCGTCGCCGGCCGTCTCGAACAGCAACGCGATACGCTGCGCTTCCTCGCGCAGGTCGGTGCGCGGATTGCGCGTCAGCGACAGCGACGCGAGCGACACGAGCAGCCCCGCGATCACCAGCACGACCAGCATTTCGAGCAGCGTGAAGCCGCGCGTGCGACGTCGTGCCGCGCCATGCTTCATCAGGCCGCCATCGGCACGTGCCGGTACGAACGGCACCGCACCGCGACGCACACGGCAATCGCGGCCGCAGCGGGAGGTCGTGCGAATGGCGAGCATGAAGAACGGAAAAGAAACGTCGGGCCGATCAGTGCCGGCCTATTGCCACGAACCGATGTCGGTATCGTTGCCGTCGCCACCTTCCTTGCCGTCGGCGCCGTAGCTGAACACGTCGATCTCGCCGTGCACGCCCGGGTTCAGGTACTTGTACCCGTTGCCCCACGGGTCATTCGGCAGGCGCTCGAGATAGCCGCCGTCCTTCCAGTTGTTCGGGATCGGATCGGTGGTCGGCTTCTGGATCAGCGAATTCAGGCCCTGCTCCTGGGTCGGATAGCGGCCGTTGTCCAGACGGTACAGCTTGAGCGCCTGCATGATCGTGCCGATGTCCTGCTTCGCGGCGATGCGGCGCGCCTCGTCCGGGCGGCTCATGATCTTCGGCACGATCAGCGCTGCCAGGATCCCGAGGATCGCGACCACCACCATGATCTCGATCAGCGTGAAACCGCGCTGACGACGCACGGCCGCGTTGCGGCGAGTGATCCACGTTTGCATGACTGACTACCTCTTTCCAAAAAATGTCGTCGATTGAGTGACGCACCCGGCGCACCGGACGATTGCCTGACGGCAACCTTCCGGACCGGCGGGCGCGGAGCACGCATTGTAAGGCGCGCATCGCCGAGGGCTTTCACCCAACGCAAATTTCATATACATCCGTACAATAGCGCGCATGAACGCGCTCTCGATCCGGATCCTTTCCCTCGCCCTCTTCGCGGGTTTGTGCGCGACGGCCACCTACTGGGTCGTCACGCTGTCCGCTCGCGAAGCGCCGCTGCCCGCCGCCGCCGCGCGGCTGCCGATCCGCACCGAGGACGCCGCGGCGCTCTTCGGCGGTCAGCTCGACAAGAATCCCGTCCAAGACATCCACCTGTTCGGCATTCTCGCGCTCGACCACGGCGGCGCCGCGATCGTCAGCGTCGGCGGCGAACCGCCGCGCGCCGTGTCGCTCGGCGCGGACGTCACGTCCGGCGCGAAGCTCGCCGAAGTCCGCCCGCGCTCGATCATCGTCGACCGCAACGGCGCCCGCGCCGAAATCCAGCTCCCGGCGAACACACCGTCCCCCGCGATCTACATGCGCTGAACGGCGGCGGCCCGGCAAGCGGAATCGGGCCGCTCCGTCACTGCACCATGTTGTTCAGCTCGATGATCGGCAGCATCACGGCCAGCACGATCACGAGCACGATGCCGCCCATCGCGAGGATCAGCAGCGGCTCCAGCAGGCTCGTCAGGAACATCGTGCGGCGCTCCAGCTCGCGCGCTTCGCCTTCGGCCGCGCGATCCAGCATCGTCGTCACGTCGCCCGTCGCCTCGCCCGAACGAATCAGGTGCACGAGCACCGGCGGAAACGTCTTCACGTTGTTCAGCGCGCGCGACAGCGCGGAGCCTTCGCGCACGCGCACGATCGCGTCGTCGATGTTCGCGCGCATCGCGCGGTTCGACAACGTCTCGCCGGCCGCCTGCAACGCGCGCAGGATCGGCACGCCGGCCGCGGTAAGAATGCCGAGCGTGCTCGCGAAGCGCACCGTGTTGTAGCCGCGCACGAGCTTGCCCGCGAGCGGCGCGGTCAGCACCCAGCGATCGAACGCGAGCCTGGGCCCGGCGCGCGACAGCGTCGCCTTCACGAACCACACGACCACCACGACCGCGATCAGGATCGCCCACCACCAGTGCCGCACGAATTCCGACAGCGCCATCATCACGACCGTGAGGATCGGCAGTTGCTGCTTCGTGCTCGCGAACACGTTGACGACCTGCGGCACGACGTAGCTCAGCAGGAACGTGACGATGCCGAATGCGATCAGCGTGACGATGCCCGGATACGTGAACGCCAGCAGGATCTTCTGCTTCAGCGCATTGCTCTGCTCGATGTAGTCGGCCAGGCGCGACAGCACGATGCCGAGCTTGCCGGTGTGCTCGCCCGCAGCAACGAGTGCGCGGTAGATCTCCGGAAAATCGCGCGGATGCTGGCCGAGCGCATTCGCGAGCGAATGGCCGCCGAGCACTTCCGCGCGGATCGCGGCCATCAGTTCGCGGATGTAGTCGCGCTCGGCCTGCTCGGTCAGCACGCCGAGCGCCTCGTCGAGCGGCAGCCCGGCGATCAGCAGGCTCGCGAGCTGGCGCGTGAGGATCGCCTGTTCGCGCTGCGACAGCTTGCGGCCGAACGCGAGTCGCTGCGAACGCGCGCCGCGCGTCGCGCTGGCGGCCGGCTCGACGACGAGCGGCGTGAGCCCCTGCGTGCGCAGCTGGCCGCGCGCGGCGCGCGCACTGTCGGCATCGATCACGCCTTTCTGCGCGCGTCCCGCCGCATCGATTGCTTCGAAACGGAATGCCGGCATCGCGCTATGCGCCTCCCGTCACGCGCAGCACTTCCTCGAGCGACGTCGCGCCGGACGCGAGCCAGCGCTCGGCGTCGTCGCGCAGCGTGCGCATGCCTTCCGCGCGGCCGGCGGCCAGGATCTCGGCATCGGCCGCGTTGCGGTGAATCAGCGAGCGGATCGAATCGTCGATCACCAGCAGCTCGTACACACCGCGCCGGCCCGCATAACCGGAATGTCCGCACTTCGCGCAGCCGACCGGATGCCACACGGTTCGGCCGTCCTCGTGGCGCTCTTCCTTGCAGACCGGGCAGAGCTGGCGCACCAGGCGCTGCGCGAGCACGCCGAGCAGCGACGACGCAAGCAGGTACGGCTCGACGCCCATGTCGGTCAGGCGCGTGACGGCGGACGCCGCGTCGTTCGTGTGCAGCGTCGCGAGCACGAGGTGGCCCGTCAGCGACGCCTGCACCGCGATCTGCGCGGTTTCGAGGTCGCGGATTTCGCCGATCATGATCACGTCCGGGTCCTGGCGCAGGATCGAGCGCAGCGCGCGGGCAAAGGTCATCCCGATCCGCTCGTTCACCTGCGTCTGGCCGATGCCGGACAGGTCGTATTCGATCGGGTCCTCGACGGTCATGATGTTGGTCGTCGCGGTTTCGAGACGCGACATCGACGCGTACAGCGTGGTCGTCTTGCCCGAACCGGTCGGGCCGGTGACGAGCACGATGCCGTGCGGGCGGCCGATCAGCTTGTCGAACTGGACGAGCGTGTCGCGGCCCATCCCGAGCGCTTCGAGGTTCAGGCGCTGCGCATCCTTTTCCAGCAGACGCAGCACCGCGCGCTCGCCGTGCCCGGTCGGCAGCGTCGACACCCGCACGTCGACCGGCCGGCCGCCGACGCGCAGCGTGATGCGGCCGTCCTGCGGCAGACGCTTCTCCGCGATGTCGAGCTGCGCCATGATCTTGATCCGCGAGATCAGCGCGCCGTGCAGCGCCTTCTTCGGGCGCACGACGTCGCGCAGCGTGCCGTCGACGCGAAAGCGCACGACCGACGCATTCTCGAATGGCTCGATGTGAATGTCCGATGCCTGTTCGCGCGCCGCTTGCGTGAGCAGCGCGTTGATCATCCGGATGATCGGCGCGTCGTCTTCCGATTCGAGCAGATCCTCGACTTCGGGGATGTCCTGCATCAGCCGCGACAAGTCGACTTCGCCTTCGACCTCGCCGACCACCTGCGCGGCGCTGCCGTCCTGGCGCGCGTAGGCCTGGTTGATCGCCTGCGCGAGCTCGTCGGCCGGCACGCGATGCACGGCGATCGAGCCGAAGTTGCGCGCGATCTCCGCGAGCGCGGCGTCGCTCGTGCGTTCGCTGATCCATACCTCCAGCGTGTCGTCGAGCTGATGCGCGATCAGCACCTGGCCGCTCTTCGCGAAGCCGTACGGCAGCAGGCGCGCGGCGAGCGGCGACGGCGGCTGGCGTTCGCCCGGCGCGCCGTCGTGGGCGGAGGACGCGAGCACGTCGCTCACTGCGAGGCTCCCGGCGCGGTGGTCAGCGGCTGTTGCGGCACCGCCTGCTGCGGCACACTCTGCGGCTGCGCGGGCGTCGCCTCCGGCAGCGGCTGGGCCGGCACCGGCGCCACCTGGCGCTGCAACTGCTGGCGACGCATCTTGTCGAGATCGAACAGGTTGCCGGCCGGCGTGCCGCCCTGGCTCGGACCCAGCGGCATCGGCGGGACGACCGGGTCGTCCTTGTCGCGCATCACGTTGTTGTCCGACTTGTAGGCGCCCGTCACGCCCTGGATGTAGTCGTAGCGGTTCGCGGTGACTGCCTGCGCGGTGCTGCGATCGGAAATGATCACCGGGCGCAGGAACACCATTAGGTTGGTTTTCGCGCGCTGCTTCGTTTCGGAGCGGAACAACTGGCCAATCCACGGGATGTCGCCGAGCAGCGGCACCTTGCTGTTCGACACCTGGTAGTTGTCCTGCATCAAGCCGCCGAGCACGATGATCTCGCCGTTGTCGGCCAGGATCGTCGACTGGATCGAGCGTTTCGTGAAGGTCGGGCCGGTCTGCGCGTTCGTCGTGCCAGCGACGACCGCCGAATCCTCGGTATAGAGCTGCAGCTTCAGGATCCCGCCGTCGGTGATCTGCGGCTTCACGTGCAGCGTCAGGCCGACGTCGCGACGGTCGTAGGTGTTGAACGCGTTGCTCGTCGTGCCGCTCGTCAGGTTCGAATACGAACCGGTCGCGATCGGCACGTTCTGGCCGACGACGATCTTCGCTTCCTCGTTGTCGAGCGTGATCAGGTTCGGCGTCGACAGCACGTTCGCGTCGCTCACGCCCGCAAAATACTGCAGCAGCGCGCCGAGCCCCTGCACGCCGAACATGTTGTGCAACCAGCCGATGTTGAGGCCCTGGTTCAGGTTCGCGAGATTGGCGGCCAACCCGGCGGTGGCCGCCGTGCCGCCCGTCGTCAGGTTGATGATGCTGTTGCCCAAACCGCCCGTGGGATTCAGGTTCGTACCGCCGAGGAACTGGCCGCTCGCCACCTGCCACTGGATGCCGAGGTTGCCGGACGTATTCGAGTTGAGCTCGACGATCAGCGCTTCGATGTAGACCTGCGCACGCCGCGCGTCGAGCTGGTCGATCACCGAGCGCAGGTTCCGGTACACCGGATCGGACGCGGTGATGATCAGCGAGTTGGTGGCCGAGTCGGCCTGGATCATCCCGCCCGGCTGGTTGTCGTCGCCGCTCTTGTCCTTGTCACCGCCGAGCAGGCCGCCGGTACCGAGGCCACCGCCGGACGAGCCGCCGCCATACCCGGACGACGACGACGAACCGCCCAGCCCGCCCGACGGCAGCGGCGGGGTGCCCGACGTGCCGGTCGAGAAGTTGCCGCTCGCCGACGAGCCGCCGTTCTGGTTGAAGCTGTTCGCGTCGTTGGACGACGCCGACGAGCCGCTGTCGTTGCCGCCCTTGCCGAGCATCCCGCGCAGCGTCTTCGCGAGCTTCACCGCATCGGCGTTGCGCAGCGGCACGACGTGCATGTTGCCGGGCACCGCGCTCGGCGCGTCGAGCTGCTGCACGAGGCGCTTCGCGGCCGCGAGGCGCGACGCGTTCGACGCACGCAGCAGCAGCGCGTTGGTGCGCGGGTCGGCCGTGACCGATACTTTCAGCGTCGCGTCGCTGTTGCCGATCGCGCCCGGGTCGAGCATTTTCTGCAGTTGCGCGGCGAGGTCGATCGCGTTCGCGTTGCGCAGCGGCACGACCTGCACCTGCGCGCCCGCGGCGCTGTCGACGCCCGAGATGATCTGCGCGATGCGGCGCACGTTGTCCGCATAGTCGGTCACGACGATCGTGTTGTTCGCCGGGTAGGCCGTCACCGTGTTGTTCGGCGAGATCAGCGGCCGCAGCACCGGCAGCAGGTTGTTCGCCGATTCGTTGTGCAGTTCGAACACCTGCGTGATCACCTGGTCGCCGCGCGCCTGCGGCGCATTGCCGATGTAGGTCGGCACGCCCTGCAGCTTCGCGTCGGCTTCCGGCACGACCTTCAGCACGCCGTGATCCTGCACGAGCGCGAAGCCCTGCATGCGCAGCGCCGACTGCAGCGTCTTCAGCGCCTGGTCTTCCGGCACCGGCCGTTCGGCCACGAGATTGAGCTGCCCCTTCACGCGGGGGTCGACGATGATGGTCTTGCCGGTCGCGGCGCCGATCGCTTTCGCGACCTGGTCGATATCCGCATTCACAAAGTTGAGCGTGACCTGAGCGTAGGCGGCCTGCGAGACGATGATGCCTGCCACGAGCAGGGTCGTGGCGATACGCCGCATAACGAAGCGATTTCTTGTCATGGATGAATGGGTCGATGCCGGCTCAGGCCACTTCCGGCGGTAGTGCTGGGATCCAAGTCCGAAAGAGGCGACATTAGCAGTTTTTCATGTCCGAAATATCACATTGATCCGAAGACTGTCTCACATACGACAGGTATCCGACCAATCGTATGCAAGATGTAAGGATCGGTGCAACCCTCCGCATGCCGGCCCTCTCCCTTGTTTTCGCGATGAACCGACACGGAAATGCGGTATAACCGGGCTGCCGTATTCCTGCCTGTCGCAATCTGACGGTCTGCCGGTATGATACGGGCGGCGCGTTTCTCGTCGCACTAATAACAGGCACGGGTTTTCCCCGAGCTTCGCGCAATTTCCTTTCGTTTCCGCACGATGAACAGACGGTTCGCTTCGATCGCGTTGATCGCCGCCGGCGCGTGGTTCGCCAGCGGCAACGCGCGCGCCGACTGTTTCGACGAAGCGGCCAAATATCAGCAGGTCAATCCGCTGATCCTGCGCGCGATCGCGTGGCAGGAGTCGCGCAACCGGCCCGAGGCGCTGAACAAGAACACGAACGGCTCGGTCGACTACGGCCTGATGCAGATCAATTCGATCCACCTGCCGACGCTGTCGCGCTACGGGATCGGCCGCGACACGCTGATGGAGCCGTGCAAGAACGTGTACATCGCCGCGTGGCATCTCAAACAGAAGATGAACCGCTACGGCAACACGTGGCAGGCGGTCGGCGCCTATCATTCGGAAACGCCGTCGCTGCGCGACAAGTACGCCCGGCAGATCGCCGGCATCCTGACGCAATGGAAGCTGCTGCCGCCCGCGCAGACCACCCAGGCCGCTCAAGCGCCTCAAGCCGCTCAGTGATTCCGCGCCGCGTCGCCGGCTGACGCCGGGCCGGCCGCGCGCGTTTGATGCACAATGCGGGCTGACGCCGCCGTTTCGCCCGTGCGCGGGCCGATCGCGCCCCGGCAGGGCGCCGCGGCCGCTTTTTCATCTTTTCCGTTGGTGCATATCATCATGAATCCGGCAATGAAACAGCCGTTGCCCGTCACCGTGCTGTCCGGCTTCCTCGGCGCCGGCAAGACCACGCTGCTCAACCACGTCCTCGCGAACCGCGCGGGCCTGAAAGTCGCGGTGATCGTCAACGATCTCGCGGCGGTCAACATCGACGCGTCGCTCGTGCGCGATGCGCAGGCGCTGTCGCACGTCGAGGAACGCCTCGTCGAAATGTCGAACGGCTGCATCTGCTGCACGCTGCGCGACGATCTGCTCGTCGAGATCCGCAACCTTGCGTCCGAAGGCCGCTTCGACGCGATCATGATCGAATCGACCGGTATCGCGGAGCCGATGCCGATCGCCGAAACCTTCACGTTCGTCGACGACGACGGCACGTCGTTGTCGGCCATCGCGCGGCTCGACACGCTCGTCACCGTGGTCGACGCGTACAACTTCCTGCGCGACTACGGCTCCGACGACGCGCTCGCGACGCGCGGCATCGCCGCGTCGGAAGACGACGACCGCACGCTCGTCGAGCTGCTGATCGAGCAGATCGAATTCTGCGACGTGCTGGTGATCAACAAGGCCGACCTCGTCGGCGCGGACGATCTCGCCCGCCTGCAGCACATCCTCGCGCGCCTCAATCCGCGCGCGCACCAGGTCGTCTCGACGTTCGGCAACGTGCCGCTCGACGAAGTGCTGAACACCGGCCGCTTCGATTTCGACGAAGCCGCGAACGCGCCGGGCTGGCTCGCGTCGCTCGATCACGATCACACGCATTGCGACGACCCGGACTGCCATGACGACCATCATGCGCACGTACACGGCGAAGCCGACGAATTCGGCATCGGTAATTTTGTTTACCGCGCGCGCCGGCCGTTTCACCCGGCACGGCTCTGGGCGCTGCTGCATCAGGAGTGGCCGGGCGTACTGCGCAGCAAGGGTTTCTTCTGGCTCGCAACGCGCAACGACATCGCGGGTTCGCTGTCGCAGGCGGGCGGCGTATGCCGGCATGGCCCCGCAGGTTTGTGGTGGGCGGCGCAGGATCGCGCGGAATGGCCGGACGACGACGAGCTGCTCGCTGAAATCCGCACCGAATGGCTCGGCGATCTCGACGATCGCACGGTCGGCGATCGCCGCCAGGAACTCGTGCTGATCGGCATCGCGCTCGACGCCGATGCGTGGCGCGCGAAACTCGATGGATGCCTGCTGACCGATGCGGAGTTCGCACTCGGCGCGGCGGGATGGGCGGCGTTCGACGATCCGTTCCCGGCGTGGGACGTCGATTCGCACGACGACGATCACGGCGACACGCAGATCGTGCGCGCATGATCGCGTGGTAACGGCTTGTAAAATAACCGTTAACTTTTGCAAGAGCGGCGCGAACTGTGGCGAAAATGCCGCGCGCGCCCAACAAAAAACCCGCCGAG